>JBAYPL010000168.1:0-6270 GCA_041677745.1 Kapaibacterium sp. (SeqCode) | reverse complement strand
TTGCAAGATAGAACTTCGCCGCTACTCATTATTGGTGCTGCATTGAGCGGACTTCTTTTAGTCTATCTTATAGAACTTATTTACAAAACAAATCTTGTCAAAGAAGATGCCGCAATAGGATTAGTCTTTCCAGCTATGTTTTCAATCGGAGTCATACTTATAAGTATGAATTTATCGAGTGTACATTTCCATGAACACTCGGTTTTGGTTGGTGATATAAATCTTTCAGCCATTAATACAAGTGTATATCTCGGCTTGGAAATGCCCAAAAGTGTTCCGGTATTGACCGGATTACTTCTGCTTAATATTCTGTTTGTAACTGTTTTCTACAAGGAGCTGAAAATCAGTACTTTTGATGCAGGATTAGCTGCAGCTTTCGGATTCAGTCCTGTATTGATACATTATTTATTTATGAGTCTTGTTTCTATAACGGCAGTAGGTTCTTTTGATACAGCAGGTTCCATACTTGTTATTGCACTCATGATTGCACCGGCTTCAACAGCTTATCTACTGACAGACAAGCTGAAAATAATGATTGTATTAGCTGCAATTATCGGTGTTTTGTCATCTGTAAGCGGTTTTTACTTTTCATATTATTTTAATTCGACTCCTTCTGGGGGTATTGCAGTAATGACAGGTATCTTCTTTATTTTTGCATATTTATTTTCGCCAAAATACGGTGTTGTAATTAAAATAATAAACAGGAAAAAGCAGAAAGAAGATTTCTATCGTAAGGTCTTACTCATCCATTTGTTGAATCATGAGAATACCGACGAATTTGAATCCGAAAACGAAATAAGTGGTATATATACTCATGTAGGCTGGGAGAAAAGTTTCGCAGATAATATCGTTAAATCTTGCTTGGATAGAAGTTTAATTGAAAATAGGGGCGGCATACTACACGTCAGTACATCCGGCAAAGCATTTCTTAATAATAATTAAGTAACAAACATGATATCATCATTCAAGACTTACGGAATTCAATCAATTATTTTGATATTATTTTTCAATATCATTAATACATATTCATCAAATTTTGATTCTCTCTTGATTCAGGGACGTCATCTTACCGGAACAGATAAAATTGATTTTATGAATTCCCTATTGGAAGATGAACTGCATCTTAATCCCAGGAAGGTGTTGAACTCAGCTTTTCAAAATTTAAACGATGCAATTCAATTTAATTATACTCATGGTATTGCTAAAAGTCATCACATCATCGGAAATGCTTTTTTCTATATTAATTATCATCATGAAAGTGATTCGATAATCGGTCTGGCTATAAAGAACTATGAACAAGTCAGAGCATTCGATGATATGATTCAGGCATATATTGACAGGAGCAATGCTATAGAAGCTATTGGAGAATTCGCCGGTGCAAAAAATTATTTATTGAAAGCCCTCGAATTGGCAGATTATCATAATAAATCATTTAAACCGCTGATATATAATGAAATAGGAACATTGTCAGCAGAGCAGGGTAATATTAATGATGCTATTGAATATTTGATGAAATCATTAGATGAATATAAAAAATCTGAAACCGATGTCATGATTCCCTATCTAAAATCTGATATTGCAGCTGCTTATTTAAATTCCTCATTTCCTGATTCAGCTATAATATATATTCATGAAGCCAGAACAAACTTTAACAAATTAGGTAATCTGATATATGAAGCTAAAACCTACCTTATGGAAGGTGATTATGAAAAAATTATTGGTAATCAAGAATCAGCATCACAGCTCTACTTAAAAGCTTTAAACATATTCGAGGAAGCTCAATACCTGAGTGGTTTGCAAGATGTACTGTATAAATTATATCTTATCGAAGCCGACAACAATACAAATCTTGCACTGCAATATCTTGATAAGTATGCGAATTTAATGAGGAAGGAGTCGGAAGCCGATTTCAGGAAAAAAGAATCAGAGAAGCAACTTAATGCAGAAAGGATAAGAAAATTAGTTGCTCTGGAAAGAGTACGAAAAACAGAAGATCAGCTCAAAAGTATTCAAGCTGATAAAGAAATTCAGGAGTTGAAAAACCAGAAACAGACTACTCTTATTACTATGTTCATTATTGTTTCGGTTCTGCTGCTTATCATTGCAGTTGTTATGTATTTTCTTTTCAAGGGTAAGAAAAAAAATAATATCGTCTTGCAGGAAGTTAATACTGAATTGAACAAAAAAAATCAGTTAATCGAAAAGCAAAAAACTGAAATCGAAGATAAAAATACTCGAATTATGGATAGTATCGAATATGCTAAGAGAATACAAAAGGCTATCCTGCCATTGGATTTCAAATTGAAATCATTGTTTGACGAGTACTTTATTTTCTTCAAGCCTAAAGACATCGTTTCCGGTGACTTCTATTGGATTGCTGAGACAGATGAGTATAAATTTGTATCAGTGATTGATTGTACCGGACATGGTGTCTCAGGTGCATTTATGTCAATGATAGGAAATACAGTACTCAATGAATTGGTTTTAAATCTTCACATACACGAACCGTCAGTAATTCTGAATGAACTTGACAAGAGAATAAGACTTGCATTAAAACAGGATTATGAACAAGGCGCTAATGATGGTATGGACTTAGGTATTGTAAGAATTTCTAAACAAGAAAATATTATTACATTCTCAGGTGCTAAACGCCCTTTGTATCTTGTTGATAAAAATGGACTAAGTGAATATAAGGGATGTTCTTATTCAATCGGTGGCAGAATTCTTAATGAAGAACCAATTTTCACACAGGATGATATAATACCTGTAAGACCTTGTTATATTTACTTGACAAGTGATGGATTTGCTGACCAGAATGACCACGAAAAAAGAAAATACGGAACCAAAAAACTTAGAGATTTGCTTTCAGAGTTTTACAAGCAAGATATTACACAACAATATAAAATCATAAGCAGTGAATTTGATAATCATAAGTTGCACGAAATCCAGAGAGACGATGTGACAATAATGGGTATAAAATTAAATCATGAATAGTAAAGAATTTAAAAAATACGGAAGGGAAATAATTGATTTTATTGCTGATTATTTAGAAAATACCGAACAATATCCGGTCAAGACAATGATGAAACCCGGCGATATCAAGTCTAAAATCAAGTCAGAAGCTCCTGAAATAGGTGAACCATTTTCTAAAATTTTAGAAGATTTCAATGAAGTAATTTTACCGGGACTCACACATTGGCAGAGTCCGAATTTCTTTGCATATTTCAGCTCAAATAACAGTTATGAATCTATACTCGGCGAATTACTTGCTTCTGGTCTCGGAGTAAATGCCTTTTCTTGGGAAACATCACCATCGGCAACCGAGCTTGAAGAAATGATGATGTTGTGGTTGAGAAATGCAGTGAATCTGTCCGATGATTTCACCGGAGTTATACAAGACACTGCGTCTGTTTCGACACTTTGTTCTATCTTGACGGCAAGAGAGAAACGTTTCAGAGATTTTCCGTCGCTCCGGCGGAGTGATATTGCAAAATTCCGTGTTTACTGCTCTGAAGAAGCTCATTCTTCAATCGAACGAGCAGTCATTATTTCCGGTATAGGAAGGGATAATTGTATAAAAATTTCACTGAATGCTGATTTCTCAATGGACAGCTCCGCTCTGGAAGTTCAAATATTGGAAGATATAAGAGCCGGTCTTATTCCCTTATGTGTTGTTTCGGCAGTTGGTACAACAGGTTCTCTTGCAATTGACCCTGTCGAAGAAATTGGGGTTCTTGCATCGAAATATCAGATTTGGCATCATGTTGATGCAGCTTATTCTGGTAATGCCTTTATACTCGACGAATATAAGCATCTTGCTGAAGCTGTTTCTTGTGCAGACACAATTGTCTTCAATCCACATAAATGGATATTTATCAATTTTGACTTTTCTGCTTATTTTGTCAAGGATACAGAAGCTTTAATATCAACATTTGAAATTATACCTGAATATCTTAAAACAACTCAAGGCAATACAGTAAACAATTACAGAGATTGGGGTGTCCAGTTGGGACGACGTTTCAGAGCACTTAAAGCGTGGTTTGTACTCCGCGGAATGGGTTTGGAACAAATTCGCCGTAAGCTACGGCATCATATTTACTTAGCCGGTATTTTACATGAATTGATACAATCTGAACCGGACTTTGAGATTATTGCTCCATTATCGTTTAATCTCGTTTGCTTCAGGTACAAACCATCGAATATTTATGAAGTAAACGCTGTAAATCAACTTAATATCAATCTTTTAAATAAATTAAACGACAGCGGGAAAATATATTTGACAAAGACTAAGCTGCAAGGAAAAATTACTTTACGTATGGTCACCGGAACTGTGAGGGTGGATGAACGAAATGTACTTTCAGCATGGGAATTGATAAGGGATACCGCAAGAAACATTCCTCGCTGATTTTAAAGGATTCACATCAGTATAAGTAATCATTATTAATGAAATCAATAAATCTTTCTATTGATAGTGATTATTCTTACAAATCATAAAATAATAAAATAAATTACAATATTCATAATTTTTTCACTTCCATATATCTGATATAATTGAATTAGTTTTACAATTAATAAGGAGTCAAAACATTGAAGATTAAAATTCCAAGCTTTGAAAATGGTTCACGAGTATCGTACAAACATGCATTTTGTGTCCCGACAGCAGAAGGTACGGTAACATTTGGCAGTAATATTAATCCCGAAATATCATGGACTGACGCACCATCAAACACACGATCATTTGCGTTAATATGTGTTGATCCCGATTCTCCATCAGTCGGAGATGATGTCAATGTTGCTGGTAAATTCGTTCCACATAATTTACCAAGAGCCGATTTCTACCACTGGGTGCTTGCAGATATTCCGGCAAACGTCCATAAAATTGATTCAGGTGCAGACTCTACAGGAATTACAGAAAAAGGTAAACCTTCGGGAAAGACGTCTTATGGAGGAGTCAGAGGAATCAATGATTATACTGAATGGTTTGCTAATGACGTGAACATGCAAGGATTATACGGCGGATATGACGGACCATGTCCACCTTGGAATGACGAGAGGATACATCATTACAGGTTTATTGTTTTTGCTCTTGATGTCGAATCTCTTGGATTAGAAGCTAACTTTGACGGAAGAGCTCTAATGAATGCTATCCAAGGTCATATACTTGCTCAAGCTGAATGGGTTGGTGTTTTTACTTTGAATAAAAATCTCATAAACACAATCTGATTTAAGCTTGAATTTTAAAATCATGATAATCATTAAGATTGCAAGTTGATTTTATAAGGACTTAAACTTTTTATGCAATCATTCTATTAATTATTGAAGGGCTGCTTAACAATTAAGAGAAGTTGTTAAAAGATGTTTGTAAGCTTATGATAATACAAGATATTGTGCCGTCATCTTCGGAAATTACATGCAAATGATATTTTGCAAAAAAACAATCTTCATCGGGCAGAAATGAACAAGCATTTTATTTAGTCATTACTGTCCGATGAAGAATTTTGAAGAAATTGGATTATTTCTTTCCGGTTTGTGCTTCAATCATGTTGCCCCATATTGGAATCTCAAGACTTGGAGCTTCTTTGCTGTCAGTCTGAATAGTAAGTGTGGACTGTAGTCTTCCGGACTTTTTAGGAACATATTTAAGCTCGATAGTATAGTTTGCTTTGGGCTCGATTATGGTGTTCTTTCGTACATTATGCTTAAGTTCGGCTGGTTCTACATCCTTACTTGCCATCCTGAGCGAAAAGTTTGTCAATTTCATAGGTTTATCAGTATTATTGGTAATGACTGTTCTGGCAACACCTTCTTCACCTACAATCAGCTTGTGGAATCCGAGGTACTTAGGCATCATTGCTACCGGCACCATGACATTACATTTTAGCATCAGGTTTTGTTCAGGTTTTTCCGGATCATTTGAGGAAATTCTGACACTCTTTAAAGTATTGCCCTGATATCCACGAATATTGAGGTTTACGCGTAAAGTAGCGTATTTCCCGGGAGGAATCAAATTCATGTCAAGCGAGTCGGTTGTACATCCGCATCCGGGCTTAACTCTTTTGATTTCAAGGGTTTTATTGCCTTTGTTGAATAGTTTGATTGCAGCATGTAATACACCTTGTTCCGGTTTTACATTTCCCCAATCATATATATCGTTGCCTTCAATCTCAAGCTTTGGTTGTGCGAATGCAAATGTAACACCGGTAAGCAACACGATTATGGATAATTTGAAAATTCCGTACATTTTAAAAAACTCCTGATATTAATTGTAAC
>JBAYPL010000167.1:0-6278 GCA_041677745.1 Kapaibacterium sp. (SeqCode) | reverse complement strand
GAGGTACAAAACTTGAACCTCAAAAACAATTATCAGAATTAGATTGTATATTCCTTATGGACGAGAAAACTTCCGGTTATTCTGAGGCTTTAATTTCAATTATAAAGCATCACAAACTCGGGAAAGTCATGGGAACAGAAAGTTGTGGTAACGCTTCAGAGTCTTATGCAGTCAGACTTTTCGGTACTTATGCTGTATCACTGACAGGATTAGATGTTTACTCTCCTGACGGTACCAAACTCTTCAACAATCCTATTAGTCCCGATATCACATTACCTTATGAATTTAATAGTGAATCCGACCAACCGGATAATTTAATTCAAAAAGCATTGTTGTTTTTGAAAAAATAAGTATTTTTATATTTAGATATGTGTAATTTTTTATAATAAAAGGAAAACAAAATGAACAGAACATCATTTATCATACTTCCGATTATTTTTGGTCTCATGTTGACTCTGTCCGCTTACGGATTTGAAGCAAAAGAAGTATGTGTACAAACCAACTTGCACTGTGGCTCATGCGCCCAGAAAATTGAGCGGGGCTTGAAGAAAAAAGACGGAGTAATGACTGCTAAGTCTGATGTTGATACAAAAGTCGTAACAGTTAAATTTGATGGCAGTAAGACAAGTGAAAAAGAAATCACTAAATCAATCGAAAAAATGGGCTATACTGCTAAGATAATGAAAACCGATAAAAGTTCATCCGGTAAAGATTGCTGCGACACCAAAGCAACAAAATCTGCTCCAAGAGGGAAATAGTTAATTCGGAAATAAAACTTTAAAACCATAAATATAAATCCATGACTTTTTAATCATGGATTTTTTTTAACAAATTAATCTGAAACGATTTTTTCCTTTAACTTATATTATAATCTTTCAGATGAGAATAATTCAGACAGATTTATACTTCAACTTATTCTTCACCAAGTTGCGGATAAATGGTTCAACTCTGATTGAAATGTATGCAAACAGTATGCCTGCAAAAACATCAACTACATAATGATACCTGAGGTAAATCGTTGCAAAAATCAAACTCATCGAGAAGATAAAAATCGGAATCCTGAACTTAGATTTATTTTTAAATACTAAGTAAACATTTACCAGTGTTATCATAGTATGACCGCTTGGCATACAATCACGGTTCACATATTCAGCAGGGTTTCCGACTCCTATTGGAATACCGCCGCCATTATTGACAATACTACGGAAAAACTCTGTAAGCCATATACCCGGAAGTTCATTACTCAAAGTTGCAAAATCATGAATAAAAAACCTTGGACCGATAGCCGGCATAAAAAAGTATAATAGATAGGACAGATAGAATGCAAAAAGAATGTTTCGTGTGAAATAGTCGAGTTCAGCATCTTTTCTCCTGAAATGAAGCTCTACTCCGTGGGCAATCGGCATGACAAAATACAGCATGTAGCTGAATTGCAAATATTCTGTCAGAACTGGATTACTGATTCTGTATATCCATTCTGTAGGATTTACTCCAAAGATAGCGTAATCCCATTTAATTAGAGTCAAATCATACAGTTCAGGATTAACAAGCGGTATATAGTTGTGAATCTGTGAATATATTACAAAAATTATCGGGGCTATATATACCCTTCGAAAAAGCAAGAAATTTTTATTTTTCTTGAATCTTTCTGTAATCATCGAGATATAAATTACAAATGAAACAATGGCAACGTTTGTTACTGTTAAGAGTAATGGAGTATCTAAACTGTTATAAAAAATTAACGCTAACAGCGTATATAATATAAGCATAAACAATGTATAAATATCAGACATCGTGAGCTTATTTTTTAGTTGAGTTATAAGTATCATTTTCTTGTTGTTTGTTCAGTCAGTTGTTAATAAAATCCAATTCAGACGTCCAACCGGATTTACCGATTAAAGGGACAAATCTAAATTCATTATGCGTACTGATAATAAAATTATCATCAGCGGTACGTTTGATTTTAGTCATAATTTGACATTCTTTGTCACCTACAGGAAGCAAGAGAATCCCGTTTATACCCAGCTGCAATTTTAGTTCATCAGGAACGTATGGAGCGGCAGCAGTGACAATAATTCTGTCAAAAGGTGAATGCTCTTTTAGACCAATCGAACCATCACCGGTAAAAGATTGGATTTCCACTTCAAATAAATCGAATATTTTTATTGCCGATTCTCTTAGTATATTAATTCTTTCAACAGTGTAAAGCTCTACGCCCAAAAGAGCAAGTATTAATGATTGGTAACCACTTCCGGTGCCTATTTCCAAAACCTTTAATCCATTGGAAACTTCGAGTAAATCCGTCATGGCAGCAACAGTAAAAGGCTGCGAAATAGTCTGACCACAGGATATTGGCAAAGCCTTATCCGCATAAGCCTCAGCATAAAGATTTTCTTCGATAAACAGTTCACGCGGAATTTTATCCATAGCTTCCAGAGTACGAATGCTTATGCCCTTTTTATCAAGCGATTGCAGCAATCGAAATCTGTTTGACTTGTTTAATTCTCTAAGTTTAATAATATCAATCATAAAGTCTGGAACTAATAATACTATAAATCTGGTCATCAGGAATATTCAGTATCAATTCTCCGCCGTCTGCAACAGATACTCCACCTGTTTCTTCCGATACAATCAGCACTAAGGTGTCCACCTGTTCAGATAACCCGAGAGCTGCTCTATGTCTTGTTCCAAGATTTTTCGAGCCATATCTTGTAGTTGAACTCAAAGGAAGCACACATCTGGCAGCAAGTATAATATCATTATTTATTATGACAGCTCCGTCATGCAATGGAGACTTAGTATTAAAGACTGACATCAAAAGTTCCTTTGATATGGCAGCTTGCATCGGCACACCGGTATCCACGGTCATTTGGACATTCTGTGTCCTTGTAAATACGATTAAGGCGCCTATATGTTTAGATGATAATTCTTTGACGGTATCCACAATCTCGTCGAGCGATTCCGATAATGTCGGTTTAACAAACAGGCGAAATATCGGACTTCTTGTTATTATCAATAATAACTTTCTTAGTTCGGGTTGAAACAATATTACAAAAGCCAAAAGCCAAACATCAGAGATAGTTCTTAGTATCCAATTCAGAGACCTGAAGTTTGATGCTTCCGTTATGAACTGCAAGGCAATTATCAACACCATTCCGAATAATATCTGCACAGCGACAGTATTTTTTAATGCGCGATAAAGATAATAAAACAGAGTAGCAACAATAAGCACATCTAATACATCAAACATGCTAATAGTCAAAAATCCGATTCTAAACAGTTCCATTGTAAATTCCGGCTTAATTCATAGTATTGTTTATTTCGTTTAAAGGTAATTCATCATGTTCGTAAGCCTTAACGATATCAGCTACCAACCTGTGTCTGACGACATCTTTATTGCTGAAATAGACAAATTCGATACCATTGATGTTTTGCAAGATTCTATTAGCATCTATCAAACCGGAAAGTGCCTTATTAGGCAAGTCAATTTGTGTTATATCACCTGTAATGATAGCCTTTGAATTAACACCGAGTCTTGTCAGGAACATTTTCATCTGTATAGTCGTTGCATTTTGAGCTTCATCCAATATTATAAAAGAATTACTCAATGTTCTGCCTCTCATATAAGCAAGGGGAGTAATCTCAATTATATTCCGTTCCATCAGTGATTTCACTTTTTCCGGAGACAGCATAAAGTGCATTGCATCTGTCAAAGGTCGGATGTATGGATCAATTTTTTCTTGTAAATCACCCGGCAGAAATCCCAATGATTCACCGGCTTCAACAGCAGGTCTCGAAAGAATAATACGAGAAACTTCATTGTTCCTTAACGCTGATAAAGCCATGGCAACAGCCAAAAATGTCTTACCTGTTCCTGCCGGACCAATAGCAAACACTAAATCATTGTTCTGTACTTTATTATAATATTCGAGCTGCTTGGGATTACGAAGTCTGACACTATCTTTCACTCCTTGGAATATTATTCTGTTAAAGTTAGAAGCTTCAGTTTTGTCGGCAGAAGATTTGGGTGTTCCGTCAACTAATTCGATAACAGTCTTGACATCCGTCTCAGAAATAGCCTTATTCTTATTTAACATATAAAGCATTTCTTCAAATATTTTCTCTATTTTGATAATATCATCTTGGGGACCTTTCAGTGTCACTACATTACCTCTGACGATGATAGCGGCTTTAAATCTGTTTTCTATCATATTCAGGTATGTATCATTAGACCCGAATAAAGAAACAAGTTCAATATTATCAAAAGCAATTTTCTTTTCTATCAATTCCATAAATACACTTTACACTTTATTAAATAAAAAACCCTACTTCTAAATTGAAGCAGGGCTTTAATTATTCACATATCAGAGATGAAATTACTGAGCTCCGCCGGCTTGAGCATTTTCAGCTTGAGCTTCTTTCTTCATTCTCCAGTATTTACGCTCTGCTTTGAGTTCATCGCTGGTCTTAGGACCTTTCGCAGGAATCTGCAAGACCTGTCCCGGATGAATTATATCAGGATTGCGAATCTGGTCGGTATTTGCCTGCCATATCTTAGGCCACATAAACGGATCTGAATAGATATCAATCTTACCGGAAATGTTCCACAAACAATCACGGTTTTCAGCCCATGTGCCTACTGTATAAGTAGTAATTTTCTTTTCTCTGTATAATGCTCTGATATCTTTTGCTAATGCAATAATTTTATTGTAGAATTCAGGAATCAAGGAAATCTTGTTACCACGTAATTCATTGAGTTCGTTTTCAAGAGCTTTAACATCATCTTGACGAGCTAAAAGTTTATCTTCGGAAAGCTTCTGCATCTCTCTGACTTTACCTTCGAGAATTCCGAGTCTTTGTCTAAAAGCAGCGATATCGGCATCTGTCACGCCTAACATTCTTAAAATTTCGTCTTGACATTCTTTCAATTGTCTGTTAATATCTTCGAGATTGCTGTTTGTTTCATCAGCTTTTTTGTTTATTTCGTCGAGCCTTGCCTGCAATGCTTTTACATTAGCTTCAAATTTGGCAATTCTAAGTCCAGCTTCTCCTTCAGTAAGCTCTGCATCAGGTTTACTGTCGGGCGGTAACACAGGTTTTTGGCAAGAAACAGCAAATACAGCTAAAGTAAGCACCAATATAAAAATAAGATTTTTCATTTTTCCTCAATTTAGTTAGTTTCACATTTGTAAATTATTTAGAAGGATCATAGTCGGGCCAAACATTAGGCCATTGGGCAAGTTTTTGAATGATGAAATCCTTATCTTTATTGCAATCGGTAAGTTCTGATTGACGAGCTCTGATTTCTCCTTCAATCTTTGTTATTTCGTTCTGCTTGTTAGCAATGTCGGAATTGATTTGACGCTCCTGTTTACGCAGTTCTTGCAATCTGGCTAACTGCTCGTCGGTTATTTTCGGGGTACATCCCGTAAATGACATAGATGAAATTAGAAGCACCGAGCTTAAACCGATTGCGGATGCAAACTTTGTTATCTTCATAAAGCCTCCGTATGTAAAATTCATAAAATTAATCTTCAAAATCAAAAAAAAATTAAATAAGTAAAAAATTCTATTGCAAATATCCAACTTTTTTCTTTACAAAACTATTTTTTTTTTCAACATAATGCAAAGAACGATTTACTAACAATTTTTCATAAATAAAAATATTGACGATTAATTTATCAAATATTGGTATTTTGCATGTATTATTTTTTCAAAAGTTAAAAAAGTATTCGGATATTTATGTCAAAAGAATTTCCAAAAGCCTATTCACCCAAAGATTCGGAAGATAGATTGTATAATGAATGGCTGGCAAATAAGGTTTTTTCGACTGATGAAAAATCTTCAAAACCGGCTTACAGTATTCTCATGCCACCACCGAACATCACCGGTATTCTACATTTCGGTCATATTTTAAACTTGACTATTCAAGATTTGTATATCAGACGAAAGCGAATGCAAGGACATGAGTCTTGCTGGTTCCCCGGTACAGATCATGCAGGTATAGCTACTCAAGCACGACTTGAAGCTGAACTACGCAAGGAGGGTAAAAGCAGATATGACCTCGGAAGAGAAAAGTTTATAGAAAGGGTATGGCAGTGGCGAGATAAGTATGGTGGTATAATACTTGAACAAAAAAGGAAACTCGGCATTTCCCCCGATTGGGACAGAACAACCTTCACTATGGACGATGGTCCAAGCAAGGCTGTGACTGAAGCTTTTGTAAGACTTTTTGACGATGGTCTTATATATAAGGGTAAACGAATTATTAACTGGTC
>JBAYPL010000166.1:0-6294 GCA_041677745.1 Kapaibacterium sp. (SeqCode) | reverse complement strand
GAAAGATTTGAAAAAATTAGGAGCTAATATTTATGAATAGTTTTGGAAGAGTGTTCAGAGTTCAAATTTTCGGCGAAAGCCACGGTGAGTCGGTAGGAATTTTGATAGATGGATGTCCGCCTGGTATCAGAGTTGTAGAGGAAGACTTTTTGGAGGATTTAATGAGGCGAAAATCCGGGGACATAGGTACTACAACTCGAATGGAATCCGACAAACCGATTATTAAGTCAGGTATTTTTAATGAATTCACAAGTGGAGCACCCATATTGATTGAATTCAAGAATGATAATACCCGTCCAACAGATTATGATGAAATCAAAATTAAGCCAAGACCCGGTCATGCTGATTTTACATCGTACAACAAATATATGGGATTTAATGATTATCGCGGTGGAGGTCATTTTTCCGGTAGATTGACTGTCGGATTGGTAGCTGCCGGAGTTATCGCAAAAAAACTTCTTCATCCTGTTACTATTTCAGCTGAACTTATTGAAGCAGGAGGTTCTAATAATATTGATGAAGCAGTTAAAAATGCAATAAAAATTGGTGATTCCATAGGTGGAATAATCGAATGCAGAGTTACAAACGTTCCAATAAGTCAAGGTGAACCATTTTTCGATTCGGTAGAGTCGCAAATATCACATATTATATTTTCAGTTCCTGCTGTTAAAGGAATAGAATTCGGAGCCGGATTTGCATCAGCAAGAATGTTCGGCTCCGAGCATAATGATGAACTCATATCTATAAGCGGAAAGACAAGGAGTAATCATTCCGGCGGAATAAACGGAGGTCTAAGTAATGGTAACGATATAGTATTTCGGGTAGCTGTTAAGCCGGCTTCATCAATTGCTAAAATTCAAAATACAATAAACATTACATCGGGCAAACCCGAGAAATTGAAAATCACCGGAAGGCACGACTCATGTATAGCGCTCCGGGCTCCTGTTGTAATAGAATCAGTGACAGCTATAGCATTGGCTGATTTTAAACTCCTTGATAAATCATTTAGGTATTAACTTTTTCTCTTTCTTTACGAAATCTGTTGTAAACAATTAGTCTTGCACCCGGTCTGTTTGTTAGATAATACCATATCCATTCGGACATAACCTTATACCTGTTTCTAAAATCAATGAGAAAGAAAATATGAATAAAGGACCATAGGAGCCATGCCGACAATCCTTTGATTTTCATTCTGCCTATTACAGCAACTGCTTTAGCTTTTCCAATTGTAGCCATGCTTCCTTTATCAAAATAGACAAATGGTTTTCTGTCTGATTTATTCAATCTTCGTTTTATAACATTAGCTGTATAGACTGCTTGCTGAGTAGCAGCCGGAGCAATTCCGGGAGTAATTTTACCGTCAGGATTAATGTGAAAAGCAGCATCACCTATTACAAAAATATCCTCATCGCTTGGTATGGATAAATCACTGTCCACAACAACTCTGCCGGACTTGTCAAGCGGGGTTTCGAGTGTGGCAGTTAATGGTGAAGCAGTGTTACCGGCAGCCCATATTATTGTATTAGCCTCGATTTTTTCATCATTGGCAATTACATAGGACTTTTTAACATCATTTATACGAGTGTTGAGCATGACTTCCACTCCGAGAGACTGTAATTCGGTAGCGGTATAATCCGATAATTCATCGGGATATGCAGACAGCAATCTCGGACCTGCTTCAATCAGAAGCACTCGGATATCATTCTTGGTTAACAGCGGGAAGTCAGCCAGCATGGTTTTTCTACCAATTTCAGCGATTGCACCCGCAAGCTCTACACCTGTCGGACCACCGCCCACAATGACGAAGGTTAGGTAGCGAGACGCATCTTTTGTATGGTAATAGCGTTCGGCGAGTTCGAAGGAAGAGAGAATATTCTCTCTTATTTTGAGAGCATCTTCCAGATTTTTAAGTCCGGTAGCATATTTTTCCCATTCTTCATTACCGAAGTATGAATGTCTTGAGCCGGGTGCGACAATAAGATAGTCGAATTCAATCTCACCCTCGGATAAAATTACCTTCCGGTTCAATCTGTCAATACTCACTACACGATCCATGACCGTCTGTACATTATTGAATTTATTTACTACCGACCGGACAGGAACTGCAATTTCACCGGGTGATAAAGCTGAAGAAGCCACCTGATATAATAATGGTTGGAACAAGTGATGATTATTTCCATCTATGAGTATTACCTGTAATTTAGTATTTGCGAGCGATTTTGCAGCCTGTAATCCACCGAATCCGGCTCCGATTATCACGACTTTAGGAATTGATGTTTGCATATTGTTGTTCCGTGTATGACATAAAATTCTATTAATATAGAATATTATGACAATGAATTATTGTAAAAAAATCGAGTAGTCAAAGAAAATTTTTATAAAATAATATAAATTTATTTAAAATAAGTGAAATATATATTTTATATAATCAAAATTAAGAAAATGGGATTAGAAAAGCAATTATTTAAGGAAAATAAACCTTAATAATCAAGAGTTGATTGTAAATTCATCAAAAATTCGTATTTTTGTGTAAAATAATCGTAAATAATTTAAAAAACTTAGGTTTAAATTGATGGAAAATATGATATCTATATTGATGATGGCACCCCCTGCCGGAGAGGGCGGTGGAGGCGGAAGTATGCTGAGCATGTTTATCATGTTCGGTTTAGTTATTGTTATTATGTATTTTATGATGATACGACCACAGCAGAAGAGACAGAAAGAGCATCAATCAATGCTGAATTCTATTAAGAGGGGTGATAAAGTTGTCACAACTTCAGGTATGCATGGTACAGTATCAGAGCTTGACGATAAAACAATGACGGTACAAGTAACAGATAATGTCAAAATTAAATTTGAACGTTCTGCAATAGCAAGTAAAAATTGATTTCTTAACATGGCTTTTCGGTTTCTTTATATTTAATTAAGAAAGATAATCGGAAAGCCATTATTTAATTCAGTAAAAAATGGATTTTAAATTAAACACAATCGAAGAAGCCTTAGCGGATTTGGCATCCGGCAGGCTTATTATAGTAATGGATGACGAGGACAGAGAGAACGAAGGTGACCTTATAGCATCTTCTGAGCTTTGTACTCCGGAACTTATAAATTTCATGGCGACCCATGCTAAAGGTTTGGTATGTGTTGCTATTACCGAAGAAAGGGCTAAAGAGCTTGAATTAGAACCTATGGTACGGAATAATTCATCACTGCATGAAACAAAATTCACTGTCTCTGTAGATTATGCACATGGTACAAGTACCGGAATATCTGCCTTCGACAGAGCTGCTACCATTAGAGCAATAACAAAATCTGACACTAAGCCCGAAGATTTACTCCGACCGGGTCATATCTTCCCTCTGATTGCCCACAATGAGGGTGTATTGAGACGAGCCGGTCATACCGAAGGAGCCGTTGATTTGACACGATTTGCTGGGCTCATGCCCTCAGGAGTATTATGTGAGATTATCAATGAAGACGGTACTATGGCTCGCATGCCACAGCTCATTGAATTTTCACGTAAGCACAATTTGAAAATCATAACAATCAAAGACTTGATAGCTTACAGACTAAAACGTGAAACTATCGTTGAAAATGTCGCTCAAGCTAATCTACCGACTGAATACGGTAACTTCAATATCAAAGTTTTTGCAAATAAAATTGACGGTCTCGAACACGTTGCTTTATACCTTGGTGAAATTTCGGATACCGAGCCTACTCTGGTGCGTGTTCATTCAGAGTGTCTGACGGGTGATGTTTTCGGATCTCGTCGTTGTGATTGCGGAGAACAACTTCATGAATCTTTAAAGATGATTTCTCAAAACGGCAGCGGTGTGCTCGTATATATGAGGCAAGAGGGTAGAGGTATCGGTTTGATTAATAAGATTAAAGCTTATAATCTTCAAGAAAACGGACTTGATACTGTAGAGGCTAATGTACATTTAGGATTTTTACCAGATCCGAGAGACTATGGTATTGGTGCTCAAATTCTAAGCAATTTGGGAGTTAAGAAACTGAAACTGATAACAAATAATCCTAAGAAAAGGGTTGGTCTCGAAAGTTACGGACTAGAAGTTGTTGAGTTAGTTCCTATGGAAATTATACCCAATAATTTTAATCGTAATTATTTAAAGACTAAAAAAAATAAAATGGGACATTTCCTACATAATTTGTAATAAAGTTTAGACCTTAACGTTATATTAGTAAGGTCTGAAGTACCAAAGATAAAGCCGTTATTCGTATCGGCTTTATTATTTTTTTATACAACTTTAACGGAGACAGATATGTCTAAAACTGTTTATATGACCAAAGAAAGAATCAAAGAAATTGAAGAAGAATTACAGGTCTTAAAAACCAAAGGCAGAATGGAAATTGCAAGAAAAATTGCAGAAGCTCGTTCTCACGGTGACTTGTCTGAAAATGCGGATTATGATGCCGCCAAAGATGAACAAGGTTTACTCGAATTAAAAATAAGTAAACTATCTGACCTTCTTGCAAATTCTCAGATTATATCTGCCGATGAATTTCCTGATGATAAGGTATATATCTTATCTAAGGTGAAAGTAAAGAATGAAAATACCGGAAAAATTCTTGATTATCAGTTGGTTAGTTCCGATGAGGCTGATTTTGAGAAGAATAAAATTTCTGTTTTATCTCCAATGGGTAAATCTCTAATGGGCAAATGTGTTGGCGATAAAGCTGAAATTAAAGTGCCTGCCGGCACGACAATATTGGAGATACTTGAAATTTATAAGTGATGAATATTTATTTTGTTTTTAATAAAAAGTCCGGCATTAGAAGTAAAATACCGGACTTTTTTTATATCAGACAGTAATCTTTAATATCCAACCTTTTTTGTCTTCTATTTCACCGTACTGAATTCCAGTTATAGTATCATAGAATTTTTGAGCTAATGGACCGATTTCCATATTGTTGATTATAATGGTTTCACCATCATAGTGCAAATGACCTACCGGAGAGATTACTGCTGCTGTTCCGG
Organism: Kapaibacterium sp. (SeqCode); assembly: GCA_041677745.1. Classification (GTDB taxonomy): domain Bacteria; phylum Bacteroidota; class Ignavibacteria; order Kapaibacteriales; family UBA2268; genus JANJTB01. The sequence continues at coordinate 1,295 of JBAYPL010000166.1, read as the reverse complement.
TTCCGAAAATTTCACGTAATTCTCCTTTCTTGTGAGATTCGAAAACATCTTCAATAGTAATGTTCTTTTCGCTGACTTTAAGTCCGTAATCGCGAGCCAACTCAAGAACAGTTTCTCTTGTTACGCCACGTAGAATAGTACCGGCATCAAGAGGAGGTGTAATAAGCTCATCATTGATGACAAACATAATATTCATAGCACCGACTTCATCAACGAAATGACGATTAACTGCATCAAGCCATAACACTTGGGAATAACCTTCTCTTTTGGCACTTTCGCCTGCAAGGAGTGAAGCAGCATAGTTAGCTGCTGTTTTTGCAGAGCCGAGGCCTCCGCGTACAGCTCTTGCAAAATCTTTGGATACTAATATTTTTACAGGTGCCAAGCCTTCAGGGTAATATGAAGCAACCGGCGATGTCATAATTAACAGTTTGAATGTTTTTGATGAATGTACACCAAGGAAGTTACCGTCTCCATAAATTAGTGGGCGTATGTAAAGTGAGTGACCGCGCTTAGTGGGAACCCAGTTCTTGTCAACTTTGATAAGTTCGACAAGAGCATCAAGAAACTGCTTTTCGTCAATTGGAGGAATACAAACTCGCGAACCTGAATGATTCAGTCTTCTTGCATTCTTCTCGGGTCTGAAGAGATTGATACCTCCGTCAGCGGCTTTAAATGCTTTCATACCTTCGAAAATTGTTTGACCATAATGAAGAGTACACATAGTAGGCTCTGTGGGTATCGGACCATAAGGAACGATTTCTCCCTCGTTCCATTTACCGTTATCATACTCAGCCATATAAATATGATCTGAAAAATATACTCCGAATCCGAGATTATCCCAATTAACATTATTGATTTTCGTGTTTTGTGTTCTTGTTATTTTCATCTCAGGCATAGTGCCTCCCGTCTAATTTTAATTTTTAAAAAATATACTTAGGATTTATGTCACGCGGAATATCCGCCAACGCTTTTATTTCATTTTCTATTTCAGGTGTTATTACCGAGTATTTGTCAAGTATTTCACCGGCTTTAGCATAATCTCCTTCAATCTGAATGGTAAGAATTTCACGAGCAAGCTCTTCAACTATGTTAAAGAAAATAGTTTCGTCAATATCAAATTTACCGTTGGCATTTTTCAATATTGCTCCCTTTTCTTTTAAGAAGTTTAATTGTATAAGATTTGCTCTGTAATGTGCTCCGCCGCCAAACCTGATAGATCTGTACAATCCAGCAACGTAAGTAGTAATTGCTTGTTTGATGTATTCGCTTTCGTACTGTCCTGTTTCAAGAAG
>JBAYPL010000165.1:0-6300 GCA_041677745.1 Kapaibacterium sp. (SeqCode) | reverse complement strand
TAGTTTAAATTATTCATACAGATTCTATAAAAGCGAAACAGATTGTACAAGAAAAGCAAAGAACATATCAGACCCTTAAATTTGTCATCAGGTTTAATAGGCGTAACTTTTGACATCTTAGTATTAATTTTGCAATCAATTGCTATATCATAATTTTGCAGCAATCTCCGCCTTCCTCCATAAGTATGATAACCTCTTGTGTTCGATGCTCTTTTCTTTCAAATTATCATTCTTAGTCAAAAACGACAGCACTATTTCAAATACAGATATTGTTAGGAAATAAGTGTATTGAGAAAATTTAAAAAATTTGGCTTCAAATATTGAGCCGTGTTTAATTATAAATAATAATTTTGTAGAAATAAGTAATTTTTCTGCTCTTTCATCGAACGAGCCCTTTTTTCTTCCGGCTCCTCTTATATGCATAATTATTGCTCTATTATTAACGGCAGTCAGGTAACCTGCTTCTCGAATGCGAGCACAATAATCAGTTTCCTCAGTATAGAAGAAGTAATCTTCATCGAATCCTCCGAGTTGCCGAAAAACATCTCTTTTGAGCAATAATGCAGCACCATCTGCATAGTCCGGGTAAACAACTTTTTCGTTCTGTCTGCCGATCTTATGAAATTTCTCGTTTATTATTTTATTTATGGAAGATAACAATAATAAATCCATAAGCGCCAGTTTATATCCCGGAGCTAATCCAAAAGACCTTTGAAAAGCACCGTCGGGATAAAGTTGATTAAACCCGCATACAGCTATCCTTTTGTTCGACATCATCAGTTCTTCCGCTTTTTTAATACTGCCTTCATAAAATTCCACATCAGAATTTGAAACCAATACTAAATCACTCATAGCTATGTTAACACCGATATTTACGGCAGCGGCATAACCTTTATTTTCAGAATTGACAATAATTTCTACTTCAGGATAGTTTTCGTGGATTATCTGAGCAGACAAATCACCGGAAGCATTATCAACTACAATAATACGCGAATTGCCGTAAGTATCGTATATTGTTTTAATGCACTTGCAAGTCAGCTCCGGTGTTTTATAATTGATTATGACAAAATCAATCATGATAATACTATGAATATATTTATAATCAGCATCAAACAATTCCAAATAAATGTATTGCTATAAGAAAATAAATTGTAATGACGATAATGCCTGTAATATTAAGGTAAAACCCTGCTTTTACCATGTCTTGAATTCTTATATAGCCTGAACCGTAAACAATAGCATTGGGAGGCGTACCAACAGGCAACATAAAAGCAAATGAAGCGGATAAGGTGGCAGGCAGCATAAGCATAAGCGGATGCAAGTTACTTGCCTTGGCAACGGAAGCAAGTAATGGTAAAATTGCATTTGTAGTGGCTGTATTTGAAGTCAGCTCTGTAAGGAAAGTCAAGATTGTCGAAATGGAAGCTATCATGATTGTCGGCGGTAGCTCATTAAGATTATTGAAATTCTGACCAATTAAATCCGACAAACCGGAATCAGTAAAACCTTTTGCTAAGGCAAAACCGCCTCCAAATATCAAAATTACTTCCCATGGCACTTTAGACAATATATCAATATTGATAATTTTCTTCCTGCTTCCTTCAGTACTTCTGCTTGCAGGTAAAATAAACAACAATAGTCCCGAGAATATTGCTATCGTACCATCATCAACCATATCCTTCACGGGAAGTAATTCTGACCACCCCGGAATAACGATAAATTCGAGATTGATATTTGTCCTGAATAACCAAAGGAATACTGTAGCCATAAAAATTATTAATACGGTTTTTTCCTCGAAACTTATCTTACCTAGGTCTGCTAACTGTTCATCAATATGCGTCTTGTCAATATAAAGCGACTTGGAAGCAGGAAATAGAAACTTTGACAAAACTATCCATGTTAGAATCAACATCACAAATGCTATTGGAAGTCCGAATGCAAGCCAACTTGCAAAAGTAATCTCGGGGCTGTCAGGGAAATTCATCTCATAAACACGTTTGAAAATAAGATTTGGAGCTGTACCGATTAATGTGGCGATACCTCCGATTGAAGAAGAATATGCAATACCGAGCATTATGGAAACCGAGAAGCTTTGAGATTCTTCTTTGCCGAATTCTTCTTCAAGCCTGCTTATGAATGCCAATCCTATTGGAAGCAACATAACAGTCGTTGCAACATTCGAGATAAACATTGACAATATAGCAGATGCTGACATGAATCCCAAGACTATACCTGAAGTGCTGCTTCCCAAGATTCTTATAACAACAAGAGAAATCCTCTTATGAAGCATCCATTTTTGCATCGCTAAGGCAATTAAGAAACCACCTAAAAAAATCAGTATTGTACTATTGAAATACTCTCTTGCTACAGAATTACCGGACATGATTCCGAGAACAGGCATGATAACAATTGGAACTAATGATGTTGCCCCGAGAGGAATTGCTTCACTTATCCACCATACGACCATCAACACTGCTGTTGCCGCCATGAGTGATTCAGTATGATTTGATTGGCTAATCGGATTAATCAACATAATCATGAACAGGAGCAATCCTGCAAAAAATCCGATTTCCTTCCTTAATGAGAGTATTTGTTTAATAATCATAGGCATTGTTAAATTTAAAGAAATTGAAAGTAAAGATTTTTTCAAAAACAGCCAAATAAAATATTGATTTACCAAGAATAAAAAAAAAAGGCTGTCACAGAAGACAGCCCAATTGAATCAAATCCTTATTAACTTAATCAGTTGCTTATTTGATAATGGTGTAAAATCCTTGTGCTGGCCTCAACAGTATAGAGAGTAATCTTCTGAGTACCCATCAAGTTTACGGAAATTTCCTGCTTAGGAGTTTCTGTTTTTACAAGTCCTATTCCGTCAGCGAAGTAGTGTTTAGTAATAATTTCAAAGGGCAAATCTATATTCATACCGCTGTAATTAATTTGTCCTGTATAGTTGATTTTAGTAGTAAATTCCTGTGCATTTACAGTACTTCCGTCAATAGTCAAGCTTGTGCTTCCGCCTTTAATGCCGGTAACTTTAAGTTGTCCATTCAGGACAGCACTTACGCCTGAAAATTCTAAAGGAATATTTTCAACATTAAATTGGAACATTTCCCAGTTGTCAGCTTTGTCATCAGCAACAACAACCCACTCATCAGGAAGTAAGTCGGAAGGAATGATAGCTACAATATCCTGAGACAAAAGTTCTGAAGGCAGAGCATACAATTTTGAATCATTGCTGTATCTGTAGTATGTTTCGACTTCTTGTCCTTCGACATAAACTGCAAACTTGGTTGCTGATTGAGATTTTATAGTTTCTTTACCTACAGCGACAGTAGAATCTGTCTCTGTCTTATCTTCACCATCTTCAACATAAGTACTGTTGTAAATCCAGTAAGAACCATTAGTTTCAGGAAACAAATTACGGTCTGAAGGGGTGGTTGATTTCTCTTCCGAGCAAGAGCTTAAAAGATACAGACCTGCTGTTGCGAGAAGAAATAGGGATATGATTTGTTTCATTTAAATACTCCAAAAATAATAAATTATATTAAGCTAATTTTAAAACGCTAAATAAACAATTTTGTTGCATGGTCATATAAAATTTAAATAATATTTCAATTTATATTTTATATTTCGTCAATGTATATTTATTTGATAAGAATTTTAAAAGAGAGGGAAATATGCGAAAATGGCGTATCGAGGATTCCGCTGAGCTGTACAATATTGACGGCTGGGGGGTCAGTTACTTCGGCATCAACGAAAAAGGTAATGTATATGTAACTCCAACAAGAAATGGTGTTCAGGTAGATTTTAGAGAACTTGTTGACGAGCTTATCATACGTGATGTAACTACGCCGGTACTGCTGAGATTTCCTGATATTATTCACAATAGAATAGAAACCATTTTTAATTGTTTTCAGAATGCTTCGAAAGAATATAACTACAATGGAAAAAGTTATATTATCTACCCTATCAAAGTCAATCAAATGCGTCCTGTTGTCGAGGAAATAGTCAAATACGGGGAAGAATTCAATATTGGTCTAGAAGCAGGTTCCAAACCCGAACTCCATGCGGTCCTTGCCATACAAGACAATCCGAATGCCTTTGTAATTTGTAATGGATACAAAGATGAAGCATTTATTGAACTCGCTCTCTTAGCTCAGAAGATGGGCAAAAATGTCTTCCTTGTTGTTGAGAAATTAAACGAACTGAAACTTATTCTCAAGATTTCTAAAAAGTTAAGTGTAAAGCCAAATATCGGTATCAGAGTTAAGTTAGCAAGCTCCGGATCCGGTAAATGGGAAAGCTCCGGAGGCGACCGCAGCAAATTTGGGTTAAACGCAAGTGAGCTGCTTGAAGCGGTCTCCATACTTGAAAGTGCAGGAAGACAAGATGAACTTCGGCTAATACATTTCCACCTGGGAAGCCAGATAACAAAAATCGGTAGGATTAAGACGGCATTAAGAGAGGCTGCACAGTTTTATGTCCAGCTCAGGAAAGCAGGATTTTCGGTCGAATTTGTTGATATTGGTGGCGGACTGGGAGTTGATTATGATGGTTCACGATCATCAAACCACAGCAGCATAAATTACTCTGTACAGGAATATGTCAATGATGCTGTATCCAATATTGTAGATGCTTGCGAGAAGAACGAGCTTCCTCATCCAAATATAATCACAGAATCAGGTCGCTCAATAACTGCTCATCATTCAGTTTTAATTTTTGATGTATTAGAGACAACATCATTGCCGGATTGGGACAGTTCATATAAAGTTACCGAAGAAGACGATGAGTTGGTACAAGAGATGTACAACATTTATGACAGATTGACAAAAAACCGAATGATTGAGGCATGGCATGATGCTCTTCAAATCAGAGAAGAATCCTTAGACAGATTCAGTCTTGGTATGCTTGATTTAAAAACTCGTGCCCTTATTGAAAGGTTATTCTGGTCAATAGCAAGAGAAATTCACGAGATTTCTCAAAATATCAAGCATAACTATGAAGAATTAAGGGTATTGGCACGTATGTTATCCGATAAATACTTCTGCAATTTTTCATTGTTTCAGTCATTGCCCGACTCATGGGCAATTGATCAGATATTTCCCATTATGCCTATTCACAGACTTAACGAAAAGCCTACAAAATCAGCGACTATACAGGATATAACATGTGATTCTGACGGAAAGATTGACCATTTTATCGGAACAGGAGATACCTCATATAATATGCAAGTGCACCAGCTGAAACGTAACGAACCATACTATATCGGAGTTTTCCTTGTTGGAGCATATCAAGAGATACTGGGCGACCTTCACAATCTATTCGGTGATACAAATGCTGTTCATATCGCTATTCAGGAAGATAAGTATCTAATCAAACAAGTAATTGACGGAGAAACAGTCGAAGAGGTACTGGATTATGTACAATTTAATTCAAAGAAATTAGTAAGAACAATGGAAACATGGGTTGCCACAGCAGTCAAAGACGGCAAAATCACTGCAACAGAAGGAAAAGAATTTTTAGCTAATTACAGGTCAGGATTGTACGGATACACTTATCTACAATCCGAATAAATCAATTTACTGTCGTAGGCACTATCAAACTCACGTTAGTGCCTATGTCTAACTTACTCGTTACTTTTATTTCTCCATTCAATTTATTAACAAAATCCTTGACGATATACAGTCCAAACCCTGTACCCGAAATATTTTTGATATTTCTTCCACGTACGAAAGGCTCCCAAATCTTGTCTAAGTCAGACGATGGAATGCCCACACCTTCATCTGACACGAGGAAATGAATAAGATTCTGTTTTTTCTCAATTCGGATATTGACCTTCTTTCCTTCGGGCGTATATTTTATGGCATTTCCTATTATATTTGACAATATATGCCTAAGCAGTTGTTTATCGCTTACAATATTTATTTCATTAAAATCACTTGAAAGATTAACGATATTATTTACTTTATTCACAGTTTTTTGTTCATCAACTAGTTCACGAACGAAATCAACAATCTCAAAATTTTCGTATAATAAATTAACATGAGTTCTCTCTGTGTTATTGAAAGCAATAACTTCATCTATCAACAGAGTCATCTGCTTAACCGAATTTTTAATTTTTTGAGCTAGCTTTACAGCCTTATCATCTAAAAACTTGCTTCCAATCATTGAGATTATTTCGGCAGACGATGTTATAACAGTCATAGGAGTTCTGAATTCATGTGAAATCATACTGATAAATCGTGATTTCATCACATTAAGTTCCTTTTCCTTTTCATAAGCATTTTGTATATTTTT
>JBAYPL010000164.1:0-6325 GCA_041677745.1 Kapaibacterium sp. (SeqCode) | reverse complement strand
TTGAAGATGAAGGATTTACTTTTAACCTAACCGAGAAGTATTTCTACTCGGAAATATTTCCACTGAAATTCAACCATAATGATATGAAACTCTATCCGGGTACTGATAATATGATAAATTTCGAGTGCACAACTCCAATTTATACCGCCCCTGATAATTATATTACATTTGGTACTATAGTCACCGAGGATAAGATTAGCTCTACTTCCGTACATACCCAGTCAATAGAGTTAAACAATTCAAAATAACAATAAAAATCCTCCTGTCGTTTCAAAAACACGGGAGGATTTTCAAATATAATTAATTCGCTGACACAGACTTTATTTTCAAAAAAATTACCTGAAAGTTATATTGTTCTTAACTGTATTCTTCTCGCAATAGTGACAACGCAGAATCACCTCTTCCTTTGATACGACATCAAATTTAGTTTTCACCTTTTCAACATTAGTTATACAGTTTGGATTAAAGCATTTTACAATTTCATCAATATGGTCGGGTATCTCCACGGTCTTCTTTTCCACGACTTTAAAATCCTTAATGATAATCAAAGTCGCTTTCGGTGCCACCAGAGCAATTTTATTAATTTCCTTGCTTTCAAAAAATTTATTTTTAACTTTGATAATTCCCTTAGTACCGTATTTCTTAGATTCTAAATTTGTACCGAACAAAATTTGATTATCAAAATTTTCCAAATTTAAAATTCTGATAACCTGAAATACATTTTTAGATGGAATATGGTCTATAACAGTACCATTTTCAATCGCTGTAACTTTTAATTCTTTTACTGTCATACTTTTAGTCCCAAAATTGATGTTATCAGAGCTTGTCTTACATATACGCCGTTCAAGGCTTGTTGGAAATAGTAGGCTTGAGGAGTGTCATCAATATCTTCAGAAATTTCGTTCACTCTTGGTAATGGATGAAGAATTTTTAGATTTTCTTTAACGTCATTAATCATTCTTTTTTCAAGTATATACAAATCTTTAACTCTCTCGTACTCCAGTGGATCCGAAAATCTTTCTCTTTGTATCCTTGTCATATAAAGGATATCGGCACTATTGAAAACATCATTCATATCGGTATATTGATAATACTTGAGATTTTTTTCTTTAATGTGGATTTTAACAGAGCTTGGTAATTTTAGTTCGACAGGTGAAACGAGATGGAATGTTGTATTATAGTTGCAAAGAGCTATGACAAGCGAGTGAACTGTTCTTCCGTATTTAAGGTCACCTACAAATGCAACATGCAAGTCATCGAGTTTACCTTGGGTCTGCCTTATAGAATACAGGTCGAGAAGAGTTTGAGTCGGATGCTGATTGGAGCCGTCGCCTGCATTAATGAGCGGTACTGTCGCTACCTCGCTTGCATACCGAGCACTGCCTTCAACAGGATTTCTCATGACAATCAAATCGGAATAATTACTGACAGTCAAAATAGTATCCTTTAAAGATTCACCCTTCTGTACACTGGTTGAGCTTGTGTCGGAAAATCCAATTACTTTTCCTCCCAACCTGTTTACTGCACTTTCAAAACTTAAGCGAGTTCTTGTAGAAGGTTCGAAAAATAAAGTAGCTACTACATAGCCGTCAAGGATTTTTTGGATAGGGTGTTTTTCAAAATGGGAGGCAAGTTCGAGGATGGCTAACTGTTCCTCTTTCGTATAGTCATTAATAGATATTAGACTTTTACCTTTCATTAAATACTCATTTTTATTTAAAAAAATAAAAAACCGCTACTGATAACGTATATCCCTGAAATTATTTTGAATATTAATAAACAATAAACTTCGCCAATCTGCAATTTTCATTGTCAATTCAGCACAAGAACTTATGAAGGCACGGTAAAAGAGCTTGATACCTTTGAGCTGATATTTTGATAAAAAGTCGAAATTGAAATTAATTAAAAAACAAATTTTATTTCTTAAACAATTTTCTTATTTTTAATCTTGAAAAAGTCAATAAGATTTATATGCTTTTTTCAAACAAGTCGGACAAATATAATAAATGTATGTCAAATGTGCTTGATTTTATACAAACGCAGGAATTTGCGACCTTACCTCAGGTAGTGTCAAAAATACTTGAACTGCTTGGAGATGAAGAAGTTGATGTGAGAGCGGTTGCCGGTCTTATAGAAACTGATGCACCTTTGACTTTAAAATTGCTTAAGGTTGCAAACTCTCCTTTATATGGTCAACGAACAGAAGTAAACACAATAATTCATGCTATACAACAGTTAGGCATTAACAGATTGACAAACATTGTTATCGGGGTTTCAATATTTTCCAAATTTTTCTTGAGCAAGAATCAAGCAGTAAATCATCTGCTTGAAGAATTTTGGTGGCATTCATCATGCGTGGGAATGATATCCAAATCACTTTCCATAAAGACCGGCTCATCATTTAAGGATACTGAATTTATCGGCGGACTGCTGCATGATATTGGTAAGCTGGCACTTTTGCAATATGATGTCAACTTGTATCTCGAGCTTATCAGCAGGATTGAAGCCGACGGCATCAGGGATATCGTCGCAGAGTCTGACATATTCGGCATTAATCATGCTGAAGTCGGTGCCGAAATTGCTATGCTGTGGAAACTGCCTGTTGAACTTCGTGACATCATAGCATATCATGAGTCTGATGATACTTATAATAACAATACGCGGCTCATGGCTCATGTCAGAGTTGCCGACTTATTGTCCGAAATGTGGGGAGCCGGATTCCATGAAGGTCGTAAGATATTGATCCTTGATGAAGAAAAATCATGGCAAATCCTCGAAAAATCAAATACTAACATGAATAACATTGATTTGGAGAAGTTTACTTTCGAACTTGAGAAGGATTTCAGGCGTTCTTCAGAATTTCTCAAGTTAATTAAAAGTTGACATATATGATATTTTAAAATTATTATTAGAAATATTATTTATTAATTAGAATATAAATCGTGGATATATTTTTAGTCAGTCTTGTAATTCTCTGCATACTTGCCATCACAGATTTGACGGTTGGTGTTGCAAATGATGCCGTGAATTTCCTAAATGCAGGAGTCGGCTCTCGTGCCGGCTCGTTTAAAAAGATTCTTGCTATTTCAGCAATTGGTGTCTTAGTAGGTGTGTTATTTTCAAGCGGTATGATGGATGTCGCAAAAACCGGAATATTCAATCCACAGTATTTTCAGTTTAGTGAAGTATTGATAATATTTGTGGCGGTAATGTTTACTGATTTGATACTATTAGATTTATTCAATACCTTCGGTCTGCCTACTTCCACTACAGTATCGGTCGTATCCGGAATGTTTGGAAGCGCTTTAGCGGTAACACTCATAAAAATCGGCGGTGCGGACGAAGCACTTGCAAATGTGGCTGTTTATCTCAATCTTGCAAGTTTGTTCAAGATTTTTTCAGCTATTTTGTTATCAATTCTATTTGCCTTCATATTCGGATTCTTAGTCCAATACATAACACGTATGATTTTTACCTTCGATTACAAACAACGTTTTCGACGATACGGTGCACTCTGGGCAGGTATATCACTAACGATATTATCTTACTTCATAATTATGAAAGGAGCCAAAGGAGCGAGATTCCTCGCCGATTTGGGCGTAACCGACTGGATTTTCGGCAATATGGAATTATTATTACTGTCGAGTTTAGTATTCTGGACTGTTGTATTTCAGTTGATACTTATTTTTTTCAAGAATGCAAATGTTCTTAAATTCATAGTATTTTTGGGTACTTTTGCCTTATCAATGGCATTTGCGGCAAACGATTTGGTCAATTTCATAGGTCCTACACTTGCGACTCTGACGGCATATTTTATTGCCATAGGTACACCCGACACAGCGACTGCCAACATGGCTGCACTCGGGACCAGCAAAGTGCAAGCAGAGACATGGATGTTACTTGCAGCAGGCGGAATCATGGTGATGACACTGTTCTTCTCGAAAAAAACAAGATCTGTAATTCAAACATCTGTCGGATTGGGCAGACAATCGGAAGGAGAAGAATTATTCGATTCCAATATGCTCGCAAGAGCTATCGTCAAAATGTTCATAAGTCTTACCGATATAATTAAGAAAGTAACGCCGTACACCTTACAAACATTCATACAAAAGCGATTCGATCTGGCAAAGTACAAACCTGTACCCGGTGAAGATGGTGTTGTACCTGCTTTCGACTTGCTAAGAGCATCTGTAATACTTATAGTTTCCTCCGGCTTAATTTCATTTGCGACGTCTCTAAAGCTCCCGTTATCAACTACTTATGTCACATTCATCGTTGCTATGGCTGCTGCTCTGCCCGACAAAGCATGGGGTAGGGATTCTGCTGTTTATAGAGTCGCCGGTGTAATCACAGTAGTTTCAGGATGGTTCTTCACAGCGTTCATGGCTGCTCTTGTTTCCGCTGTTATCGCATTGATAATATTCTACGGAGAAATCTACGGACTCATGGGCATGGTACTTTTCACCTCATTTATTCTTGTAAGAACTGCAAAAATTCATAAACAAAAAGAAAGCGAAAAATCGAATTCTTTAGAATTCGAGGAAGAGATTATACCGGGTGAAGTACCATCTAAAAGACATATTAAGAGTATTGCCAAAGAAGCCGCCGGTTTTGTCGAAGTCATCCAAACCGTTTCCAAAAATAGCTATAACAGCTTGATTATTAATGATGTTAAGCAACTTAAAAAGGCACGTTCAAATGGTAAAAAGCTAAACAAGAAACTCAATACAATTATTAAAAAGACTGTCGAGTACATAAGAACTGATACTTCAATGTATGATAGCGAACCTGAGCTTATCAATTTGGTTTCTGTCTGTCAAGATATGACTGACAAGATTGTAACATTAACAGACCAGAATTTCAACTACGTAGATAATAACCATCATATCCTGTTCCCTGACCAAGTGAAGGATATTGAAGAAATGAATAAGCAACTCGAAGAATTTATCAAATTCTCAGCAAGATGCTTTCAACCTGACAACTACCTTTCATTTGATGATGTTGTAGCTAAGGAAAAACGATTCAGAGATTTTATGCATGCATTAAACCAAAATCAGATTACTCGCATTCGTAAAATGCCTACAAGCATGAAAAGAAATATATTGATGATTAATATTCTGAACGATGTCGAAAGTCTGGGCTTATCTATACTGAAAGTTACTGAAATTCTGATTAGATTGAGGATGAGAATAATTGTGATTATAGATAATGAAAGTTTGAAAGGTGGTTCTAAATAACTTAATTATAAGGAATTATCAAGCTGCTAATTCCTTTTTAATTAAAAATGCTTATTTTAGTTATATATAGTCGAATTAGTAATTTTGTTATTTCAAAATAAATGCTTAATTTTGTAATATGAATTATGTACCTAAAAAAATAAAGCGTGAATATGAAGGTCTGTTATCCGTAGAATGGAATGACGGCTTTCAGTCAACTATTAAACTCGAAAAACTTCGAAATGAATGTCCATGTGCTGACTGTCGTGAAAAAAAAGAGCAATCAAGCAAAAAAAACAAATTTATTATGCCTACATTTCAACCGGGTAAAAACGAGTTGAAAAAAATTACACCCGTAGGCAATTATGCTGTAAATGCAGTATGGGGTGACGGACATGATTCAGGAATTTATCCTTGGGAGTATTTTAGAGTTATATTTGAAAATCATAAAATGAGTGAAACAGAGATTCAGGTGTATCTTGAAACATTATCACAAAAAGCCAAGATTCCTGATTTGAATGTGAGGAGAAACTAAAATGAGAACGGTGAAAGTTCCCAAGGGAACTAATCTGACTTGTAAAAATTGGCAAATCGAGGCGGCTTACAGGATGATTCATCATAATCTTGATCCTGAAAATGCTGAGAAACCATCTGAATTGATAGTTTACGGAGGGCTTGGAAAAGCGGCAAGGAACTGGGAATGTTTCGATGCCATTACCGACACACTGCGTAACATGGATGAAGATGAAACTTTGTTGGTACAATCCGGTAAGCCCGTAGGTGTTGTTAAGACTTATTCAGCAGCTCCAAGGGTGATTATTGCTAATTCAAATCTTGTTCCCAAATGGGCTACTTGGGAAGAGTTCAGACGGCTTGACAGTCTCGGTCTGATAATGTATGGTCAAATGACCGCCGGTAGTTGGATATATATCGGTACCCAAGGTATTGTTCAGGGAACTTACGAAACATTTGCGGAATGTGCCAAGCAACATTTCGGTGGAAGTTTGCACGGACGATTTCTCCTGACTGCCGGCATGGGCGGTATGGGTGGTGCCCAGCCTCTTGCAGCAAAGTTTGCCGGAGCTTCTTCCATAACTATCGAAATTGAT
>JBAYPL010000163.1:0-6388 GCA_041677745.1 Kapaibacterium sp. (SeqCode) | reverse complement strand
GCAACAATAGCAACATCCTTACTTATTGCATAATCTATAATTGACTTGTCAATATCGGAAAATGGTTTAACGACTCCCCAACTGCAATTTAATACTTTCAGCCCTCTTACAGCAGCATACACAATTGATTCATAGGCATATTTCAATGAGTTGCCCTCTTGTATTCTCATAGGAAATATTCTTGATTTGAAGGCAATCCCCGCGATACCTATTTCATTGTCAGTTGTTGCCCCTGCTATTCCTGCGACCTGTTGTCCGTGAATCTCTGATTGATTGAATGGATCGCCATGGAAGCCTGTTGAACTTTCCCAAGCAAAATTATATCCTCCATAGTCGTCAATATAACCATTCTGGTCATTATCAATCCCATCGTCCGGTATTTCAGCTTCATTTATGCCTAAATTACCTTCAATGTCTTCATGTTGTATATTTGACCCACTGTCACTTATTCCTATTATAACATCAGGGTTACCTTGTTCAATATCCCATGCTTCATAAGCTTTTATCAGCTGTAAAACACCGTCCTGATTTCCAATTAACGGGTCAGACGGCATATAGGATAAAGATTTGGGTACATAATAAGGTTCAGCAGTTTCGACAGCGGGATTCTGCAATATCATCTTTATACAATAATCCTCAGGAGCAGCTGAGCCATCATAGGTTACTATGAAAGTTCGCAAAAGTTTCTCTTCTGCATGATATATCTTATTTGCTTGCAAATTCGGCGATAGGTTTTTCTTAAGATTATCGTTGAATGTAAGGCTCGCTTGCGGTGACAATAGAAAATCTGCTTGTAAGGTATTACCTTTGACAAGTAATGCATCTTTACTGAATATGTCATATCCCGGCTTTAATCTGACTAATATTTTGTCGGATAAAATTTCAGTCATTCTCCCTCGTTTTTCATCAGGTGGAAGGATTTCTGATGAAAATACATTTGAGAAAGATATGATAAATACTATTGTATAAATAAAATACTTCATGAGAATCCTCAATTTTTCATTTTATATAATGACAAATTTCATTAAATTTAGTTACAAATTTATTCTTTTTTCTAAAATAATATAAAATTTTCGGATTATCAAAATGTGTGGAAGATTTGCTTTAACTGCTACTACTAAAGATATTGAAAGGCTGGTGCCGGCTATACAAATTAAGACCGATGTATCGCCCATGCGAAACATATCACCGACAAGCTTTATAGCCATTATCACTGACGAACATGGTTATTGTCTCGACAGAGCGAAATGGGGTCTAATTCCAAGCTGGGCAAAAGATATATCAATTTCAAACAAATTGTTTAATGCAAGGTCGGAGACAATTCATGAAAAACCCTCATTTAAGAAATCTTTTGAAAAAAGGCGATGTCTTATTCCGGCTACTGAATTTTTTGAATGGAAGAAGGACGGCAATAGTAAGCAGCCTTACTCCATCAGCATGAAAGACGATTCAATATTTTGTTTTGGCGGAATTTGGGATATTTGGCGGAAGGGTGATGAAACAATTTATTCAACCACAATAATAACAACCCTCCCAAATCTTTTGGTAGCCGATATTCACGACAGAATGCCTGTTATTATACGTCCCGACATGTATGAAACTTGGATCGGCAAGGATACTGACCAAGAAATGACTTTTAAACTAATGAAACCTTTCGACGAGTCATTTATGAAGGCAGTCCCTGTTGACGACGGATATTTTAAGATACCTAAGATGCAATCCACAAAGGAAAACAATCTCTTTGATTGATATTTCTTGTTATATTATCTTAACACAAAGCTGACTTAAGAATAAATTACTTAAATCAGCTTTACAAAATTTTTTCGATAACATATATAAAGTAAAAATCTTATCCCTTGTCTTAGATTATCTCTACAAGCATGGCATTAGCTTCACCGCCACCGATACAGAGAGAAGCCACACCTCTTTTCAAATTGTAATATTTCAAAGCATGAATTAATGTAGTCAATATTCTGGCTCCGGATGCTCCAATAGGATGCCCGAGTGAAACAGCACCTCCGTGTATGTTAACCTTATCCGCCGGTATTCCGAGCTCACGGATTGTGTGCATAGGTACGCAAGCAAAAGCTTCATTTATTTCGAATAAATCAATATCAGCAACTGTTAGTCCGTTTCTTTTCAAAAGTTTTGTTATAGCAGCAGTAGGTGCAGTCGTGAACCATTCGGGTTTTTGAGCATGAGAATTATGGCTGATAATCCTTGCAATAGGTTTTAATCCATTTTTATTTGCATACTCTTCCGAAGCTACAACTAAAGCAGCTGCTCCATCATCAATAGAAGAAGCATTGGCTGCAGTAATAGCACCGTCTTTTTTAAATACAGGCTTCAGGGTAGATATTTTATCAAATCTCACCTTGTTAGGCTCTTCATCTACATCAACAGTAACACTTCCTTTTCTGTCTTCAATTGTAACAGGAACAATTTCAGACTTAAATTTACCGTCATTTTGAGCAGCAATAGCTCGTTTATAGCTTTCAACAGCAAACTCGTCCTGTGCATCACGAGAGAAATTACATTCATCGGAGCATAATTCTCCTGCCATACCCATGTGTAATTGATTATAAATGTCCCACAGTCCGTCATGAATCATGGAATCAACCATTACGTCATTACCCATCCTATAACCCTGTCTTGCTTTAGGAAGAATATACGGTGCATTTGACATTGATTCCTGCCCACCGGCCACAGCAAGTTCCAAGTCACCGCATCTGATTGCTTGATCAGCAAGCATAACAGATTTGAGACCACTGCCGCAGACCTTATTGATAGTCATACATTCAACCGACTCATTAAGTCCTGCATAAATAGCCGCCTGTCTTGCAGGTGCTTGTCCTACTCCGGCAGTGAGGACATTACCCATAATCACTTCCTGCACCTGTTCAGGATTGACACCGGCACGATTTACAGCTTCTTTAACAGCAATTGCACCGAGCTTAGGAGCCGAAAGCGGCGAGAGAGTTCCCAAAAATGCTCCGATTGGTGTTCTTACAGCAGACAATATAACTGATTTCATTTGTTATTTCCATATTGTACGATAAAAGTTATTAGTTAAGTTTAAACGTCATACACATGCCATTATTTTGAAATCAAGAAAATATTGATTATTTTTTGTTTAAATCAGTAATATTGCTGATTTTAGACACTGCTTGAGTTACAAAAAAAATATTTCTTGGTTATTATGTCAAAATATCATTTATTTTTGTGTTTGGTAAAATTGCAAGATTAAAAAAATATGCATATAATTGAAATAGAAGCGGGACCGGTAGCAACCATCGGCTACTTAGTGATAGACGAGAAGTCTAAGCACGGTGCTATAGTTGATACCCCACTTGAAAGTACGACCTATTTCAATTCATTGATTGAAGAAAAGAAGCTGATAATAGACGCTATACTTCTGACACACACACATTGGGACCATGTAGCAGACTGCTCGAAGCTGGTAAAGTTGACTAAGGCACCTGTTTATGTACATTCCGACGATTTATACAGATTAAGCGACCCTATGAGCCATTCAATCATTCCGCTTCCCTTTAAAATCGAAGCCGTAAATGATGTAAAGCTGGTTAAGTCAAACGATAAAATCAAGGTCGGTAGTTTGGAATTTGAAGTAATCCATACACCCGGACACACAGAAGGCGGTATTTGTTTTGTTGAACATTCAAAGGGAATTTTATTTGCAGGCGATACACTGTTTAATGAGAGTATTGGAAGAGTTGACCTTCCCGGTGGCTCAATGTCACATCTTTTAAACTCAATAAAAAACGAATTATTAATTCTTCCGGACAACTATAAAGTATATTCCGGACATGGTCCTTCCACGACGATCGGCTGGGAAAGAACACATAATCCGTATTTAGTATAAACTGCAGATTTTCCAAATGTATAATATGAAGTTATATATTGCAATCTACTTTTTCGTTATAGCCAATATAGCACAAGGGTGCTACTCCTTTACAGGAGGAACAGCACCGGCTCATCTTAATACTATGACGATTCAAAACGTAAATGATAACAGTGGTTTCGGAAATCCCCAATATCGAGAAATACTTACCGAGAATATTTTTGAATTATTCCTTAATGACAATACATACGAAATCGTTGATGTCGCAGGTGATGCGAGATTGACAGTTGTCATCAATGCCATACGTGAATCTTCGGTGTCCATCAATCCCGGCGAACTTGAAACAGAAAGAAAAGTTGAAGTAATTTGTGAGGTAGAGTTTTATGATAACATTAAAAGAAACGTGATAATGAAACGCAGTATTTCGAGCTATGATATCTATGCTGTCGCTGATTCTCAGACCGGCAGAGAGAATGCTGTTCGCAATGCGTTAAGTCAGCTTGCCGATGATGTGCTGCTGGCTGTAGTATCAGGTTGGTAATTTTTTAAATAATTTTGTAAAAGAGTAGGAAGGGAGTATTTATGGTCCCTGTTGAAAATATAATAATGATAGTTTATTTTTTGGCTTTAACCGTTTTATTCGGTTTTGGTATTCATGGCTTAGTATTACTGTACTATTACAGAAAAACACATAACCAAGATGTACCTGTCCAAGAAATGCCGGATGAAGTACCAATGGTAACAGTACAGTTGCCTCTGTACAATGAGATGTTTGTTGTGGAAAGACTTATAAAATCTGTTTGTACTATTGATTATCCTATCGAAAAGCTTGAAATTCAGGTCCTTGACGATTCGACTGACGAAACAGTAGTGATGACTAAAAAGATTGTTGAAGATTACAAGTCAATGGGTTACAATATTAAATACATTCACAGGGTTAACAGGGAAGGATTCAAGGCTGGTGCTTTAAAACACGGTTTAACAATGGCTGAAGGTGAGCTCGTCGCAATTTTTGATGCCGATTTTGTACCAAATCCTGATTTTCTGAAAAAGACAGTACCTCATTTTAATAATCCGAATATCGGAATGGTGCAGACACGATGGGAACATTTGAATGAACAATATTCTTATCTTACTAAAGCGCAAGCACTTGCTTTAGATGGGCATTTCGTATTGGAACAACAAGTAAGAAACAAAGCCGGATTCTTTATTAATTTCAACGGAACCGCCGGTATATGGCGAAAAGAGACAATATTTGACGCAGGTAACTGGCACGCAGATACTCTTACTGAAGATTTAGACTTGAGTTACAGAGCACAACTGAAAGGATGGAAATTTATTTATCTTAATGATGTTACTTCACCTGCTGAGCTACCGGCTGATATTAATGCTCTCAAAACTCAACAATTCAGATGGACTAAGGGAGCAGTCGAAACTGCAAAGAAAATTTTACCGAAAGTGTTTGCATCTGATTTACCATTAAAATTGAAACTTGAATCATTTGTACATTTGACAAGCAATATAGTGTTCCCTTTCATAATAATCGTTGCCTTGCTTAATGTACCGCTTGTAATTATCAAAAATACTGTAGGCGGATTCGACGAATACTATTCATTGATGTCTGTTTTTGTGCTTGCTTCAGTATCTACATTCTTATTTTATACTTATGCACAAAAAGCAATACATCTGGATTGGAGGAAACGTCTGTTATTGTTCCCTGTATTCCTTGCCGGAAGTATGGGTTTTGCTGTCAACAACACCAAAGCAGTGCTTGAAGCCATCGTAGGTAAGAAATCTGGTTTTGCAAGAACACCTAAAGACGGTATGATTGGCAACAACAGAGTAGTAAGAAAATCTGACTATAAACATAAAAAGATTTCACTTGTTGTGATCATTGAGTTACTTCTTACTTTGTATTTCGTCATAGGTATTATCATATCTGCAGTTTATTTAGAAATTGCAGCCATGCCGTTTCAACTTCTATTTCTATTAGGGTTCGGAACAGTAGGCTATATGTCATTAAAACACGCATTAGCTAAATGATGTGTTAATAATTTGACAAGACTGTGGAAAACTTTTTCGGCAATTACATAAAAATTACTCATTTATTTTTATAAAAAATTGTCGTTTACAAAAAAAATGCTTTTATTTGTAATCGTGAACTGTGTAATTTTTTACACAGTTGTTCATTATCAGTAAATTGAAACAAGCAATATGTGTGATTGTTTTTCAAAATTTTACTTCTTTATTGATAGGCCGAAGTTTGAATACTTCGGTAAGACTTTTTTAGTATTTAGTAACTCATGTATAAATAATAAAGCGGCGGACGAATGAGTATAAAGAGCACCATCTCCACCAAATCACTGATTCTAATCTTCCTTTCTTTCATCATACTGCTTACAAGTGTTACCGACACAGAAGCGGCACGGAGAAGAAAAAGAAGAAGCTACAACCCCAAAAAAACAAGAGAGCAGGCTATTGACATTATTCGCTCAACTTCCGAGCAAATAAGTGAGCTTGCCGGAT
>JBAYPL010000162.1:0-6407 GCA_041677745.1 Kapaibacterium sp. (SeqCode) | reverse complement strand
CATTCATGCCTCCAAAAGAATACGGTGTTCCGGCTGCAGCAATTGTCGGTACAGCAGTCGGCGGTGCCGGTCAAAATAGTGAATTGACAACTTGGTACAAGGATTATGATTCTGCTCTCGAAGTAGCAAAGAAGCTGAATAAACCATTATTTGTTGATTTCACAGGTTGGCAATGTACTAATTGCCGCTGGATGGAAATGAACATGTTTACTCGGGCGGAAGTGAGTACTCTGCTTAATTCTATGGTAAAAGTAAAATTATATACCGACAGCAGAAAAGAAAGTGAGCTTGCTAACAGAAAGATGCAACAGGATAGATACGGCTCTATTGACCTACCCTTGTACGTGATTTTGGACAATGAGGAGAAAATGATTGCAACAAAAGCATTTACTCGCGATGAACAGGAGTTTATTGATTTCTTGAAGAAAGGAGATTTTTAACTCGTGTAAATGATTTTTTGCTACAAATAGCATTATCATCTAAGAGCCTGAGCATAGTCGAAATATGATATTTCAATCATCGGCTATGCTCAGAACTTCTTAAGCACTCCAAATATCATGTAATTCAATAAATTTTAAAATAAACAATAAATATTAAAATCAAAATATCGAAAAAAGAATTTTTTCTTTGGTAAAATGCTTATATTTTATTAAATTTGTAATTGATTTTGCGACTAAAATGTTTTTACTTTTAATTTATGCATGAATTAGCTAATCTCACAACAATCCGTTCTTTATAAACTCCATGAACTCACACAAGTTTAATCAACAAACATAATTTTTTAATACTAATCAACACAGGTTAATATGAGAGGAAGACCCCCAAAATCTCGTACAGTAAGACGTCCTTCATCAAGGACAAGTGATACGCACGGACTCCCGAGGGATGTCGAAGAATACGAATCATCAACAGCATCAAACACCCAAGTAGCTGCACCGATGAATGTTATTGATATAGCTGAAATGCAAAAGAAAAAGATTGCAGATTTAACATCAATGGCGAAATCCCTTGGAATAACAGATTTTGCTGATTTAAGAAAGCAAGAGCTGATTTTAAAAATTGTCGAAGCTCAGACCAGTACAATCACAAAACAAGCTGAGGTGCCGATAGAAGGTTTGATCACCGGCAGCGGAGTTCTTGAAGTGCTTGTTGACGGTTACGGATTTCTAAGATCAAGTGACTACAATTATTTACCATCGCCGGATGATATTTATGTTTCACCATCACAGATTAAGAAATTTAATCTACGAACCGGTGACACCGTAAAAGGACAGGTACGTCCACCCAAAGAAGGTGAGAGGTTTTATGCACTTCTTAAAGTAGAAAGTGTAAACTTCTCTGACCCTGAAAGAGTACGTGAGAGGACTTTGTTTGATAACCTTACACCGCTTTATCCGGATGAAAGATTGAACTTAGAAAAATTACCGAGTGAATATTCAACACGTATTTTCGATATGTTGTGTCCAATCGGTAAAGGTCAGAGAGGCTTGATTGTATCTCCACCCAAGTCAGGAAAAACAATTCTGCTTCAACAGATTGCTAACAGCATTGCAAGTAATCACCCTGAAGTTGTATTGCTTGTTCTTTTGATTGATGAACGTCCTGAAGAGGTAACTGACATGGAGCGTTCAGTTAAAGCTGAAGTAGTGTCTTCAACTTTCGACGAGCCACCTGACAGACACGTGCAAGTTGCCGATATGGTACTCGAAAAAGCAAAAAGAATGGTTGAAGCCAAGCAAGACGTTGTGATTCTTCTTGACTCAATAACACGTTTAGCAAGAGCTCACAACACTGTAGTTCCACACTCAGGGAAGATACTTTCCGGTGGTGTTGATGCTAATGCTCTGCATAAACCCAAAAGATTCTTCGGTGCTGCAAGAAATGTCGAGGAGGGTGGTTCTTTGACGATCATAGCTACTGCTCTTATCGAAACTGGTAGCAGAATGGACGAAGTTATTTTTGAAGAGTTCAAGGGTACAGGTAATATGGAACTTGTTCTCGATCGTAAGATTGCTGATCGCAGGATTTATCCTGCTATTGATGTTAATCGTTCGGGTACTCGTCGCGAAGAATTGCTTATGGATAAAGATGAGCTTCAGAGAATTTGGATTGTTCGTAAAGTTCTTAGCGAAATGCAATCTGTGGAAGCTATAGAATTCTTACTTGACAGAATGCGCGGTCGCAAAACTAACCGTGAATTTTTATTGGCTCTGAACAACTAATATCAATTGTATGCACTATCAAAAGTCTTCCGCTCGGAAGACTTTTTTTTATTCGGAACTTACAAATTTTGAAGTCTGAAATTGACGAACAATATCAGCGTTTTTTTTACACATTTAATACTCCTTTTTATCACCTCATAATATGTTACTATTATAACAATATTTTACACAATTAAATATTTTTATTGTTATTATTCCTTATTTATATGATACTTTTTCTTGTTAGATGCTTACATATATAAAATAAGTGCAATTTTTACTAAATGAAATAAGTATAATTTACATAAGTTTAATGAATATTATTTTAAATTTTATTTTCAATACAAAAAACTATTTCCGTAAAATATTCAATACTTCTAACACCTATAAAATAACAAATTTTCAGCTTATTTTCTCAATCTTATTTCATTATATATCAACTATTTATATCGTTTTTACTGTTTATGAACAACATTTAATATATGTAATTTTAAACTTTTTTTTAGATAATAGTATCAAATTTGCAAATACTTCTTGCATTAATAATTTGCATTTGCTATTTTTGTTTTAAATGATTGAAGAGGTAAAACATGTTTATTTTTATGGTTTAGAAGAAAAGAAGTCAATAAATAGAGCAATCAGAATCTTGTTACGAAGAACATTTAAAACATACATTTTATGAGAATTTCATAACATTATTTATATGTTAATTTTATTAAAAAGGTGCTACATGACAAAGGTATTTACAAGGTATGCAATCCTTATGCTGTTTCTACTGTCATCATTATCCCTATATGGGCAGGTAGAAATTGAAGGAACATCCTATTCAAGGCTGTCCCTCGCATTCAATGCAATAAATTCCGGTACACATACGGGAGACATTGAAATCCTTATAACTGACAGTTTCACAGAAACAAGTACAGCTATACTTCAACCCTCAGGCTCCGGAAGTGCAGACTATAACTCTGTAACAATCTATCCAACTACAACCTGTACAATACAAGGTAATTTAAGTACTGGGATACTACAGCTTCAAGGGGCAGATTATGTTACAATTGACGGTAGAGCATATCAAAGTGGTTCGACTCGCAATCTTACTATTAAGAATAACAGTACGAGCGGACCTGTAGTCCGAATTGACAGCTTGACATCCGGAGATCCGGCTGATTACAACAAGGTCAGCTATTGCAATCTAATTGGTGGCTCAAAGACAAGCTCAAATGTTTGGTGTGTTTCTCTCGGAACAAGCAGCAGCATAACAGGTAGTGCTTCAAGCACAGGAAACGAGATATTTAATAACTCAATGAAATATGCTTATGGTGGTGTGAGAGTATATTCGACCTCAGGTCGTGAAGTACTTGAAGCTAAGATATACGGTAATGTTTTTGGTTCATCTACATTGACCGAATCTATTGCTTACCAATCACTTTATATTTACTATACAAAAGATATTGAAATTTACGACAATATAATAGAATACATGGATTATACATCAACGATGTACTTGATGTATGTTTATTATTCAAACGGAGCACAAATAATAAACAATACAATCCAGAATGTTACCGGTGTATCATCAACATATCCGATTTACTGTGTGAATTCGAGTGACTTGGTTGTGAGTGGGAATACTATAAATAATATTAAAACATCATCGAGTGTTGTTTATCCTTTTTATCTCTCATCTTGCCCTTATTCGGAAGTATCGAATAATAAAGTCAGTAATATTTCCTCGCAATCAACAATGTACGGGATTTACAATTCGAGTAATTCATACATAAAAATTCTGAATAACGAATTCAGAAATATGACTAATACAACCTCGACTTTTGCAACTATATACATGACATCATGTTCTTATTCCGAAGTGAAAGGCAATAGTATCATTGATATGAATACTACCAGTTCTTCGACATCGTATGGCATTTATATGTCTTCATGTTCGTATTCGGAAGTAGATAACAACAATATCAGGAATATAAAAACATTTTCACCTATTTATGTAATTTATGCCAGTTCCTGTACAGAGTCAAAATATACTAATAATTTATTGGACAATATAAGCAGTTACGGTTCAGGTGCAACAGGTGCACTCGGGTTTTATATACTAAGCTCTAACTCCAGTATATTTGTTAACAACTCTGTATCAAGATTGAAAACCACTCAATATAGTACGAGTGGAACAACGACTAATCCTATTGGATTCTTATTTTCTTCAGGAACAGGGTATAAACTTTATTACAACAGTGTGAATCTAACAGGGAAACAAATTGAACTTGGAACATCAGGTTCGATGTCAGCCTGTCTCTATCTTAGTTCTACGGCTGTCAATACACTTGATATTCGTAACAACAATTTCTACAATGATTTGGAAGGAGCCGCCGGCTCACGCTCATTTGCAATTTACTTCCAGAGCTCGTCAAACCTCACAAACAGCACAATGGACTATAACAACTACTACGTAGCCGGACCATATGCGATACTCGGATACTTGAGCGGAAACCGAAATGACTTGGCAAGCTGGAAATCAATTACATCCAGGGAATCAAACTCAAACAGCATTTTCCCCGACTTCAATTCGAGTTCTGTACTTGCTCCTTACATTGGTTCCGGTATTCTCGGCAAGGGTACTCCAATATCAGGCTATAATACTGATATCTTAGGGGCTAACCGTTCCGGTACTGCACCAACACCGGGTGCCTACGAAAATGCTGATGATATTGCCGGTCCGGATATTATATACAACAAACTCCTGACCACTACAAGTTTCAGTAATAGGACTGTTGTGACTACAATTACAGATAAAACCGGAATAAATCTTTCCGGCTCCGAACCAAGACTATATTACAGAAAAACATCAACAGATAATACATATAACGGCAATACTAATACAAGCTCCGGTTGGAAGTATTCAACTGCTACACAAAACGGAGACGAGTTCACATTCATACTCGATTATGATAAAATTCAAGGCGGAGTCACTGTAGGTGATGTAATTGAATATTTCATTTTAGCCCAAGACTTAAGTACTAATCAAAACATTTCCATAACATCCGGCAGTTTCACAAGCTATCCGACAAGTACTAATCTTACAGCGTCGAACTTCCCTGTTGTTAATGTGGACAACTTCAAGCTGGCTGCTTCTGTTGTAGGCAACATTAATGTGGGTTCTAATCAGACATACACAAGTTTGACAGGTGCAAATGGTCTGTTCAACCACATGAACAACAATGTGATTTCAGGTGAAGTCAATATTTATATAACTTCAAACTTGAGTGAATCCGGCGAAATTGCGCTTGGAAATCTTACTTATGAGAATGGATATTACCATAAAATAAACATAAGACCCAATACAGATACCGAAAGAATAATATCAGGTGATGTTGAATCCGGTGCAGTGATTAAAATTATCGGTGCCGATAATGTGAACATTGACGGAAGTTATGACGGTGAAGGACGATATTTATCGTTCACAAACACGAGCACATCAGGAACAAGAGCTGTTGTCATGCTCGGAACAAACGGTGGGTCGGGTGGAAATGATATTACCTTGCAAAATTGTAATTTATATCATGGTTCATATTCCTCTACTTCAATCGCTTTAATCACCAGTGATGGTGCAGTGACAACATCACCCTCTGTGATTAACATGAATAATCTTACAATAAAAAATAACCACATATACAGAACCTTATACGGCATGATAATCAGAGGCGGCTCAAGCTCAGGTCAATATCTGACAAATCTCCTGATTGAAGGTAATGATGTAGGACATGACCAAGAAAGCTCTCAGGTGTATCAATTCGGTATTGATGTACAGAACGCACCATTAGGAAGAATCCTCAGAAATAAGATTTACAACATGGTTAATTCTTCTTCAAATAAATGGGCTATTCAGATAGGTGGTACCACGACTTCTCCTGCCGGAATTACTGTGGAAGGTAATACAATACAGAAAATACACTATAATTCCACAAGTGGCTGGGGATGCTACGGAATAAATCTTATTGGCGGAAATAATCATTCCATTATCAACAACTTTATATCCGATATTAAAACCGACAGGTATTCAAATACTTCAAATTCTTATAATCCTTTCGGTATCAGAATCCAAAGCGGAAGCGGACATAAAATATGGCATAATACTATAATAATGACCGGTACACAGCTTGCGACAAATTCCTCTGCATCGTTTACATCGAATAT
>JBAYPL010000161.1:0-6430 GCA_041677745.1 Kapaibacterium sp. (SeqCode) | reverse complement strand
CTACACAACAAGGCGATTTGTCATATAATGACGGCTTCTCCGGTATGAGAATTGTCGGTAAGGTAAAGACAGGATTTAAGGATAGTTCGCATTCTTCAAAAGTGGCAGATAATTCTCGGAAGAATGAATTTGAAGAAAATATTGATGATTCCATAAAACAACATCAAGCGACAGTGGACGGCAAGATTTTGCAAAATGAAAGCACAACCAAAAGCGAAGATACCAAAGATGAGATTAATGAAATTTCCAAATCTCATGAAGAATATAATCAACAAGATTTTGAAACCAGTAAATCCCACAATAAAGCTGAATCAGATACAACTCACTCTGTCCATGAGCATAAGGATAATGTGGTAAAGAAGGCAACAGATATACCATTGAATGTCTTTATGGAAACCGACCAGTTGATTGGAGAAGAACCGCGAAAAGAATTTGAATATTTCATGACGAGAATCCTAACAATCATCAGAGCTTCGACAGATACTCGGACGGCTTTGTTTTTCCTGTATAATCCAAATAGTGATGAGCTGATTATGGAATCCTTTGTTACAAGCATTCCTATTGCATTAAAAACAAAATTACGCCTGTCATTAGGTAATGATATTATCAGCCGTGTAGCTTCAAGCGGGAAGCCCCAGGTACTCAGTGAAATAAATCCTGCTGCCGAAATGGATTTGATTCCTTACTATAATAATAGCACTTCAACCGGTTCGCTGATTGCTGTTCCTGTTTATTGGGGTGATGGTATTGTCGGAGTTATGGCAGCCGATTCCGAATCCAAAAGTGCTTACGACTCTTCAACAGTGGCATTTTTAGGACATTTTACAAAATTAATTGGTGCCTTGGTTAAAAGCTACACCCAAAAGTATGACTTGATACAAACAAGTAAAACTCTCGAAGCAATCAACAACTTCTATAAAATTGCAACAGGTTCGAAAACCGGCTCAGAAAATATTTCAGAAAGCATTGCCGAAAGTATAAAATTTATTTTTCATAATGCTGTCATCGGTTTATGTGGCTTCGACGCACAATCGGACAACTGGGTTATCAAATCATACAAAGGAAGCGGTTCAGACATCAGTGGTACTGTCATTGATATTGACAACACATTAATCGGAACTTGCATATATGAGAATAAAGCAGTTTACTTGAAGGATGGCGAGAGCTATGACGGCTTACGTGTTTACCATGGCGAAAGCCCACATAACGGTGATTTTATGGCCGTACCCATTCGCTCAAATTCCCAGATTTATGGTGCTATTTTCGTAGAATCTTTGTCAAATGAAAGTTTCACTGAATTTGATATATTTATTCTTGAATTATTAGGTCAACATTCAGGTAACAGTATAGAGCGACTATTTCTCTTAGAGTCCTTAAACACGTCAGCTTTACTTGACAGTAGTACCGGAATGCTCAATCCTTCCGCTTTATATCTTCGCTTACAGGAAGAGGTTGAAAGGTCAAAGTATTTCAAGACAGAAATGTCGCTATGTTTCTTCAAATTCGACAGTTATCGTTCATTAGACCAGAACAATTACCCTAACCGCTTCGAATATACATCACAAATTATACTCGAAAGAGTTAAACATCACCTGAAACCTTTTGAGATTTACGGTAACGTTGATGAAAGCACATTCGGCATTATTTTTATCGGAAAAGAAGCCGCCAAATCGAAGATAACTGCTGAGATAATCCGTAATGATGTTGCAAATACTTTAATCGAGCATAGCGGCAGTTCATTTAGTGTAACTATTTCTATGGGCTTGGTATCACCGGGTAAGGATTATGATATTGACACATTAATTCGCAATACGATGATTGCTCTAAATCGAGCTTCTGAAAATGGCAATCAGGTACAAGTACTGTACTAAAAAGTATTAACTTCATTAATTATTCTGTCCTCTGTGCATTTTGCTCAGAGGATTTTTATTTCTATATAGTTTCATTAAGTAATATATCCAGACATTCCACATTATAAAAATCAATTTATATACTTAGGAATACTTACGTAAATACACTTAAAATATACGTAATATTCAAATCAAGGTGTGACATATTGCCTTTTTGTTTGTCATTGCATATATAAAGAGTGTTTTTTTTTATTTTATTATAGTGAATCATGAAAACCTATATATCCCTTTTAGCATTGCTCACATTTATTAACATGAAGGTATGTGCCAATGAAGTCACATATCCTCCGACGAATATGGAAATTTGTAGTAATTCACCGATAGTCGTCAAGTGGTCCGGTGTTTTAGAAGTTGCAAAGGTAAAGGTTAAAGCATTAAATGATTCAACTTTTAAAGATATTATTAATTATGAAATCCATGACAATACCTTTTCATGGTACGCAAATGATGCCGAATTATTCAATGTCCCTTTAGTTTTTCAAATCAGTGACGGCGAGAATGAGGAATCAATAGCACTCAGCCCAATGATAACCATATACAAAAAGACTGAGGTCAAGGTCATGAAAAGGTCGGTACGTATATGTGAAGGTGAAAATGTCGTATTAGACCTTGAGACTGATGGCTACAATCTGAGTTATCAATGGTACAAAGACGACGAACCTATAATCGGAGCAAAATCAAAAGTACTTGAAATACCGAATGCTGATTATTATACTTCAGGTCTCTATAAGTGTGAAGTTAGCTCTTCTTCTACTTGTGAACCGGTAATGAGTGAAGATATAAGCGTATATGTTATTACAAAGACCCGTATAATGAATAAACCGGAGTTTTACGATTGGCATTACTTGGGTGCTGCGAGCTTGGAAGTGAAACTTCATGCCCATAACGAAAGAGACATTGAGAATTTTAGATTTGAATGGTATAAAGATACAACTATTTATGTAATTGACAGCTTTTATGTCCAGGATGAAGTACAATACTTGATAAAACCTATAGACATAAAAATTAAATTAAGCGATAACGATAAATTCCAAGGTACTAATTCTCAATCTTTGACTATCGGGAAATTAGCCTGGGGTGATAGGAGTAAGTACACATGCATTGCTTATGGATTATGTGGTATAGATTCGACGCACGCTATCATAGATGAACACAATTATTTTCATTTAGAAAAGATATCGAGCGATTTTACTGATTGCGAAGGCATAAGCGTAACATTCAAAGCCGAGCTTATAAGTTCGGTTAAAGGGAATTTTCAATATCAATGGTTCGAAGCAAGTCGCGGGAAATTGGTTGAAGGTGATCATTTCTCAGGCACAAACACACTTGAGCTGACCATACATAACCCGGATGCCAGAGACGAAGGCGGGTATTTTGTCAAAGTTCATTATCCTAAGTTAGGATTATCTTCAAGTTCCGAGTTATTCATATATCAACCGGAAACAAAACCGACTATTGCATTACAAACAAAATCCTGGGTAATCAATGCACCGAGAGACTATTACATAAAACAGATATATTTGAGGGTTTCATTGAAAAATTATGACACTGCTTTTTACCGTTGGTATAAGGACGGGAACATCATAGGCACCGGTTACAACATAGATATACGCAAATTTCCCAAGAGTAAAGATTCTGCTGTAGGTTGGTACGTCTGTGAAATTATAAATAAGTGTGGCACTACTTGGAGTGATTCAATTTATGTGGCATGGGGTATTGAAGATTTCAGACGTTCTGCTTGCATGAATGAGCAATTAGTTGTTGACATCGAAGATTTAGGCAACGAATATGAATATGAATGGATATTTGAAGATAAAATTGTAACCGATAATCACAGAATCATTAATTCAAATACTAATAAACTGACTTTTCTGCGATTATTAGATTCGGATGTCGGTAATTATCAGGTATATGCGGTAGATAAGGATTCTAAGCTCAAGATTCTACTCGGCACCATTGAAGTTAGGGTAATTCTTCCACCCGTATTAGTGAGAGATTTACCAGATACTTTGCAACCTATTAATGGAAGAATGCCATTGATTAATATGGTTGCATCATCGGAAGCAAATGGCATTTATCATATTCTGTATATAGACGGTAAGCAGGAATATAATGAACAGTACATAGACGAAGATGAATATGGAAATATCTATCATGGTTTCAATATGGGTGGAAGTAATTCAAATCTTAAACCGGGTGTATATCAATACAGGTTAAGGAATGATTGTGGAATGACTTGGTCCAATAAAATGACTGTTATCAACGACGATTATGTACCCGGCGGAATAGTTCCAACCGAAGATCAAACAATTAGTTATGTCGTCACTGAAAAAGACCCTGTAACTGTTTATCCAAATCCTGCAAGTGATTTTATCACAATCACGGAACTGAACAATGGGTTGCAACCCATTGTTCAAAAAGTGCAGATTTTTGATGTGTTGGGAATTGAAGTGATGTCTGTAGGAACAGGACAAGACCAGTCACAACAAAGAATAGATGTTTCTCATCTTCCGGCTGGTGTGTATTTTGTGAAGGTAGGAAATTGTATAGTGAAGTTTGTGAAAATTTAAACAGAATGGAAATATAAATAATAAAAAAATATGTCACCTTTTTCTTGAAAAAGTACATATATATGTTAGAGTTGTTACAATTTTATTAAAATATGGAGGTCATGTAAGATGTCTGAAATTTAATATTAAAAAAACGAAGAAAACTGAAGTGGTTTCGACAACGGCTTTTTATTCTTTTTCTGAAAGGAAACCACAGTTCCCATTCAATATTTTTCGTATGGTAGAAGTTTATAACTTTCAGCCAAGCACAGCAAAGCGAAAATACGAAAAATTGTTGAAAAAGTTAAGATTTGAGTAATTTTGTTAAATTTTTAAAAGAAAAATAAAAATGAAGAGACTGATTTTATTTTCATTAGTTGCAGTTTTTTAACTTCTATGAGTATGTTTGGGGAAGTGCCATATTATGTTCTTGATACAAATTGGTCATCTTGCTACCAAATTCAGATGGCAAGTTGCACTGATTGTACTTCTCAGTTGTTAACCGAGACAATTAATTATCTTGGTTGCCCTTGTGTTGTTACATATAAAATCTCAACTTGTAACTGTCCAGAAGAACGTACTTTTGTTGAAATACTTTACATAAGAGTAAATATTTCAACACCACCTCCTTGTGTTTTTCTTGTTAACCTAATTCATCCTGATTTCCCAAACTTAGATATGAACAACTATAGGTGGTTGGAGAGTCAAATTTATGACAATATTATTGGTAGATTATTTGTTAGGGATTCAAGTAATTACCATTGCCCTGATACGAATAAATCCTTTTCTTACTTTGAGGCAAGTTGTAAAATGGTTTGTACTGTAGGTTTATCAGCACCTGGACAACCTGAGGCATTGCTTTGGTTACCAAAATACTGCACACCAACAGGATGCTGCACAACACAATACGAATACTGCGTACAGACTGATGGTTCAATATTTAAAAGAGTTACTATGACAGGAGACCAGGTTTGTGAAGGAACTGAGCCATCTGAACCTTGCCCAAATCCAGGAACTCCTACAATAGGAGGTGACCATATTATAATAGGTGGTATAGACTACACCGTAACTTGGGTTAATGCAACTGAATGTTCTGCAATTTGTTATCCACCAGAACAACCATAAAATATTGGAGAAATTATGAAGGCAATAATTTGTTATTCTATGGTATTATATTTTTTCTCAAGTTTAATATCAAGTCCTGATTCTAATACTGCTGTGATTATCAAATCATCAGTAAATGAATATTGGAAATGGGAAAAGCAATATATTATGGAAGCTGAATCCGCAAAATGGCTTCTTAAAAGTGAAACAACTACACATTTCATTTTTATTAAAAAAGAGAGGTCGGAAAATCAACACCCTAATATAATGAATAAAGTGTCTAAAGTAGAGAGCAATGATATTACAAATCCTAAATGTTTCTATGCAAATTCAGAATTTGTAATCAACATGAACGGTTTTAAAGCCGATATGATGATTATTTCTGATATACTTGGTAGAATTCATTACTCAAATACTTTAAAAGAATCTGAGAATCAGTTCTCAATCAATGTGAACAATTATCCCGCCGGTGCATATTTTGTTTTATTTGCAGGTAAAGATAATTCGCAATCTGTGTTTAAATTTGTTAAATATTAAATTATTTTAAGCCCTATCCTGCTTATATGTTAGCAGAATAGGGTAAGGAGAAAACTTGTATGAAAAAATCTATTATTGTTCTGATGCTTATAGCATACCAATTCTCATATTCTCAATGGGAATTACTTTATCCGCATGCCCCCAATACGACAATTACTTCTTTTGCAGTTTCGGGCAATAATGTATTCGCTGGATCTACAAAGAGGGGTGTATTTTTATCTACTGATAAAGGGCATACATGGACAAATAAAAGAACTGGCAAGGATATTAAACCTGTTGAGGTAAATTCATTAGCTATAAGTGGAAATAATGTATTTGTAGCAACTGCTG
>JBAYPL010000160.1:0-6467 GCA_041677745.1 Kapaibacterium sp. (SeqCode) | reverse complement strand
CAAACAGTACAAGGGTGCAGGGTATTGGCTCTGGAAGCCCTATATCATACTCGAGCACTTAAAAAAGATCAATGATAACGACATTATATTTTATACTGATGCCGGTAGTGAAATTATTTCCGATCCTAAGCCTTTGATAGACTTACTTGATAAATATAATCAGGACATAATTCCGTTTAATTTGGAATTAAAAAATTATATGTACACCAAAAGAGACACCTTTATATTAATGAATGCCGATGATGATAGGTATCATTCGGCAAATCAGTGTTGTGGAAGTATTTTATTAGTAAAAAAATCTGCTTTGTCAATGAAATTCTTTGAAGATTATCTGAAGTTTGCAAGTGATGAAAGGATAATTACAGATATTCGTAATGTAATGGGGCAGCCTAATCTTGATGGTTTTATCAGTCACCGCCACGACCAAGCAATATTCAGTATTCTCGTTGAAAAATATAAATTTCAAAGATTTAGAAATCCTTCCCAGTTCGGCGAACCTTTCAAGAATAAATATTCTAATTCAGATTATAATACAATAATCAATGAGACTCGAAATCGTGTTAAAGATTTAAGATATTATTTATTTAAAATGAAAGAATTTCTAATTAAGTCTTAAATAAATGATTGATGTAAGCCTTACATTCTATTTTGCAAAATAGAATCTTAGTTTTACATAAGAAAGATAAATAATTATTGTTAATTTTAAGAATTATTGTGTATATTAACTTTCATATTTCTGATTGTCAAGTGTATTCGATTTATAGCAACAAAGACTAGGAATTAACCTTCTAATTACATATTAATATTAGTATTTATATAATTTCATATTATCAAATTATCAGCTTGTCGGGAAGTTAAATATAAAAAAATATAATTATGTCAGTGATTGAGAATTTTTAATTATTTTTGTTTATAAATTATTTATAATATATAAAGTTCTCTCTCATGGAAAGTATAAAAAAATTGTTCAAGATAGATAATGGACCTTCAAGTAGCCACACTATCGGTCCTAAAAATGCGGCAATGAAATTTCTGCAGGACAATCCGAATAGTAATCATATCAGATGTACACTTTACGGCAGTTTGGCTGCAACCGGAAGAGGGCACTTGACAGATGTAGCGATTTCTAATGTATTTAAGGATATGGAACATGAAATACTTTGGAAACCGGAAGAATACCTGCCACATCACCCGAATGGAATGAAGTTTGAGAGTCTTGACGAGAATAAAAATATATTGTCCGAATGGACAGTTTACAGCGTAGGTGGCGGTAATCTGGAAGATGGAACGATGCATGAGACTGAAGAGCATATATACCCCAACGTTAAATTGAGTGAAATATTAATTTGGGCTGAAAGAAATGGTAGGACTTTCTGGGAGTATGTTATTGAGCATGAAGGTATATCAATAATTAATTACCTCGAAGATGTTTGGTCTGCTATGCAGAATTCTATCAAGAATGGGCTAAAAAATGAAGGTCAATTACCCGGTGGGCTTGGATTATCGCGTAAAGCATCATCATTTGCGGAAAAAGCCAAGAAATATTCAGGTTCAATTAAAAGACGAAGTCTGCTTTTTTCCTATGCACTTGCAGTTGGCGAAGAAAATGCATGCGGCGGTCAGATTGTGACTGCACCTACATGTGGCTCATCAGGAGTTCTTCCTGCTGTACTCTATATGCTAAAAAAGAATTTAAAACATACCGACACAAGAATAGTAAAAGCATTAGCTACTGCAGGATTAATAGGTAATATTGTCAAATATAATGCTTCAATATCAGGAGCTAAAGTTGGTTGTCAAGGTGAAATTGGCACTGCTTGCAGCATGGCTGCCGGAGCGGCAGCTCAAATTTTTGGAGCTAATCCCCTTGAAGTTGAATATGCTGCTGAGATGGGCTTGGAACATCATTTAGGATTAACATGTGATCCTATTGGTGGTTTGGTTCAAATACCGTGTATTGAAAGAAATGCCTTTGCAGCAGCAAGAGCTCTTGATGCCGCTACTTATTCAATCTTAGCCGGAGGTCAACACCTTGTCAGTTTCGATAAAATCGTGAGAGTAATGAGATCAACCGGACATGACTTACCAAGTATTTATAAAGAAACTTCTGAAGGTGGTATGGCTAAGTATGTTAAATTACAAATGTTAAAATAAATGTAATTAAGTCTTGTTATTTTAAATGAATGCATTGAGATTACTTAAATATTAGCCGAGTGGAATTCAAAAATCAGGATAATAAACTTATACAGGTGATGGTATCTTATTCGATTCCAGAGGCTTCAACTATATTTCTATCAAGTCAAGATTCAATAAAGCATCAAAATAAAGTGGACAGAAAAAATGTTATTTTTGTATAATAATTGGAGTCCATATAGAAAAAGCGTAACAATACCTTAAATATTTTTTATACTAAATGTCAAATTGTAAGATGTGTTTACAATTTATTAATACTAAAATTCCCGATGTCTAAAATCCTACCCTACCGACGATCCTTTTATTTATTTTTTGCAGTTTCCAATGGAGTTCTACTCTGTGATACATATAATCATATTATATTACAACGTATTATGTCCTTCTTTTAACAAAGTATATCAAATTCATTTATCCACTTGAAAATCATAATAAATAATTATATACCAATAAGTTAGAACATATTAACATCAAATTGTACTTCTTAATAATTTAACACTATAAAATAATTCATTTCGTTAAAACTAATATTGTAATAAAATTGTGGTTTCTATAATGTTGATACGTATAATAACAGTATTATTGATAGCATATTTCCATATTTTAGTACTCCGGTCAGAAGAGTCAGAGAATTTTAAAATAAGAGAAGTAGCAGGAAATTTCAAAACAATTTGGGAAATGACCTGGGGACCGGATAATCATATTTGGTTAAGTGAGAGATACGGCAGAATCAGCAGGGTGAATCCTGAAACCGGTGATGTCAATGTATTGCTGACAATACCGGATGTGTTTGAAGGTGGCGAACGAGGGCTGATGGGTATTGATTTGCATCCGAATTTTATAAATAATCCATACCTTTATGCCGCATATAATTACGGTTCAACAAATGAAAATTCAAGAATCAGAATAGTTAGATATACCTATATAAACTCTAAACTAAGTGAGCCATTTATTTTACTTGATGATATCAAAGGTTGGTGGAATCATAACGGTGCAAGAGTAAAAATCGGTGATGACGGCAAACTTTGGTTTACTATTGGTGATGCTGCAGAATCACAAAGGGCACAAAACCTCAACAATTTAAACGGGAAGCTTAGCAGAATGAATCTTGACGGTACAGTACCGGATGATAATCCGTACACGGACAATTATATATGGTCTTTCGGTCATAGGAACCAACAGGGTTTGGTGCTTGCTAACGGAAAAGTCTATACCTCAGAGCACGGGAGTTCGACAAATGATGAAATCAATCTGATTAAGAAAGGTAGAAATTATGGGTGGCCTAATGTTCAGGGATTTTGCGACAGTCAATCCGAAATTACTTTTTGTGAGCAGAATAATGTTGTGGAACCTATTTTGTCACTTTATCCGAATCATACATTGGCAATAGCAGGCATGGCATATTATGAACACTCATTATTGCCTGATTGGAATAATTCCTTGATAATTTCATCATTAAAGGCTGAGAATCTGGTTATTGCTAATCTTGATGATGAGGGTGAAACAGTTATCGGAGTCAAGGAAATGTTTAATAATAAATTTGGAAGACTTAGGGCAGTGTGCGTTGCTCCGGATGGCAGAGTATTTGTTGGCACAAGCAATCAAGACGGCAGAGCATCATCAAAATTCAGAGATTCTATGGATAAGATCTTCGAGATAAAATCAACTGCTTCATCAAATATTAATACCTATGAAGACTCAGGTGAATTGCGTATTTTTCCGAATCCATCACAAACAAGTTTTACAATTAGTACTTCAACAAAAATACACGATGCCGAAATAAGTATTCATGACATCACCGGAAATTTAGTGCTAAAGACAAGTTATTACAGTCAAAGTCAGTTTCACTGGGATGGTATTTCACAAGAGGGTAAATCCTGTCCACCCGGAATTTATTTTATAAGAGTAAACAATAATTCCAAACTGCTTTATGGAAAAGTTAGTCTGATAAGATAAAAGTGTTATTTTTGCAGTTTTGATATGTGGATTTTGAATTAATATGAAAAAAAATAAGAAGCCTGAATGGGCACCTGAAAATTCCGGTTCTGAATATGCCAGCTCAGTAATGCCGGCAGTTTATTCGACCGAGAAACCTAAGAAACAAATACATAAACGCAGACAATTGACTGTTGATGATTATACTAATGGGGTTCTTGAGTCAAATACAGTTGTATTATCAAAAGCAATAACGCTAATCGAAAGCAATAACATAAAACACATTGAACTTACTCAGGAAGTGCTGAAAAGGATTCTCCCCTACTCCGGTAATTCAATCAGAATTGGAATAACCGGACCTCCCGGCGCAGGAAAGAGTACATTTATCGAAGCTCTGGGACTGTATTTATGTCGCAATGGATTTAAAGTA
Organism: Kapaibacterium sp. (SeqCode); assembly: GCA_041677745.1. Taxonomy (GTDB): domain Bacteria; phylum Bacteroidota; class Ignavibacteria; order Kapaibacteriales; family UBA2268; genus JANJTB01. Next base: position 1,912 of record JBAYPL010000160.1, on the reverse strand, counting down.
GCAGTACTTGCTGTTGACCCGTCATCAATTGTGTCCGGCGGGTCTATATTGGGCGATAAAACCAGAATGGAGTTCCTATCGCGGGAAAATAATGCTTTTATACGTCCATCTCCATCCGGTGGTACACTCGGAGGAGTTGCACGAAAAACCAGAGAGAGTATAATAGCATGCGAAGCAGCCGGTTACGATGTTATACTTATTGAGACTATTGGAGTTGGCCAGAGTGAAATAACAGTACGTTCAATGGTTGATTTATTTCTTCTTCTGCTGCTTCCGGGCTCCGGTGATGAGTTGCAAGGAATAAAAAAGGGCGTTGTTGAAATGTCTGATTTGATTGTTATCAACAAAGCCGAAGGTAATAACAAAGATAGAGCAAATATCACAAGAGTATCATACAATAGTGCAATAAAACTTCTGACATCAGCAACTGAAGGTTGGAAACCTAAGGCTTTGACATGCTCGGCATTACATAATGAAGGTATTGAAAATGTTTGGTCTAATGTCAATGAATTCATGGAACTTACGAAAAACTCAGGCATTTTCAAGAAAAGAAGAAACGAACAACTTCTTAATTGGGTAAAGTCTATGGTTGAAGAGGAAGTTTATAGAAGATTTTTTGAAAATGATGAAATCAAGAAATTAAAGCAAAAATTAGATTTATCGGTTTTATCAGGAGAAACGACTCCAACCCAAGCCGTCAGGTCATTAATCAATAAATATTTCGGAGATAAATGAAAAAGATACTAATAGCAAGTAATAATAAACACAAAATTGAAGAATTCAAAAGAATTTTTGAATTGAATGATGTACAAGTCAAATTGATGATGCCTCATGAATTATATCTTGCAGGATTCGATGTTGAAGAAACCGGTACAACATTTGCCGAGAATGCAAAAATCAAGGCAATTGAATTTCACAAAACAGCCGGTATGCCTGTAATATCAGACGACAGTGGATTAGAAGTAGATTGTCTTGATTGTAAGCCCGGAGTTTTTTCGGCGAGATATGCCGGAACAAATGCAAAAGATGCTGACAACAGAATTAAACTCTTGGAAGACATTAAAGCTACAGGCAGTGAGCAATTGGATGCTCGATTCAGATGTGTGGTCTGTTACCATGATGGTGAAGAAACAGTTTTTGGCGAGGGTACTGTCGAAGGTAGAATTATCATGGAAGAAAGGGGTGAAAACGGATTTGGATACGACCCTATATTTATTCCGGACTCCTATGATAAGACTTTTGCCGAACTCCCCGCTGCAATTAAGGATTCAATATCACATAGGAATAGAGCTTTAAATAATTTAATAAGTAAATTGTTTCGAAAAGAATATAATGGCAAAATCCGAGAAAACTAAATCAGTATCAGATAAAGGTAAATCTAATGATTTATTCTATTATTTGATACTTGCATCATTATCTGTATTGCTATACATCAGAATACCCGGATTTCAATTTACTGGATTCGATGATAGTACAATAATACTTGACAATTTAGATTTGTTGGGTTCATTTTCAAATTTCGTTGATGCTGTACTCAATGATGCATTTTTCCAAGGAGGTTCACAACATTTTTTCAGACCTTTGCAGAATTTAACATTCATGTTCGATACCGTCATCAGTGATGGCAATCCGAGTTTTTATCATTTTACAAACATGATTCTACACATGGCAGCGGTGTTGCTTTTATTCAAATTACTGCGGAATTTTGGTATATCCAATATTTCATCGTTGTTTAGTGCAGCATTGTACGCCCTCTCTCCTGTGATGAATCATGCTGTTGCATGGGTACCCGGCCGTGGGGATGTATTGATGTCAATTTTTACCTTGGTATTTTTCATCAGTCTTGAAGATTATATTAAGAAAGAAAAGTTTAAATATTTTTACATCAATATCACAGGACTGATTTTGGCAT
>JBAYPL010000159.1:0-6502 GCA_041677745.1 Kapaibacterium sp. (SeqCode) | reverse complement strand
TTAAAGCCGGTATTTCAGAACTTTTCATAAATCTCAATTATTCTAAAAAATAAAAATACCGACAATTTTGTTAAAAAACAATAAAATTTTAAAAAGTCTGCATGAATCAATGATAAAAATAAAAAACCTGTACGATTTTCATCGTACAGGCAAAATATAATTATTAACAAGCTAAATATTAGAGCTTTTGTTCTTTTGAATTCGGAATACTGTCCTGTTCGTTAAAATTTTGAGTATTATCATCATCATTGAATTCGATGCTTCCGTTCTCCTCTATGTATTCTTCAACTTCAATTGTAGAATCTATCAGATTTTCGTCCACTTCATCGGTCTGTTCACTATGCTCTGAATCATGAGAAATATGATAACCATCAATCATTGACTTGAAATTTGCACTGACTGTTTCTCCGTGAGTAGCAAGATAAATATGCCCAAACATAAAAAGGCTGAGAAAGAAACCTACAACAATATGGAGAATAGCCATGGGCCAAACACCACCCATCCCCAAAACGTTTTCAGGAGCAAGTTCCGGAAACATTAGCAACCATCCTGAAATAATAATCAGTGGCATCATGAAAAACATAATAGCAAAATACGTCAACTGCTGAAGTGGATTGAATTTGTTTTTACTATCAGTATGATATGGATGCGGATGACCTTTGAAAACACCATAAACATAGTATGTAGCTTGTTTTACCATCCTTTCAGTAAAGTTCTTCAAACTCGGGAGATAATGTCTAAAATTGCCGCTGGCAATATTAAAAATCGTGTAGTACACAAAAATGAAACTTAAAATGATACCAGCAACATTATGTGTGTACATTGCTATGTCAAATGGAAGTAATAAATCGTTGGACGCAGAATAGTGCATACTTATTCCCGAAATAATCAGGATAAGGAATAAGAATGCGTTAAACCAATGCCAGATTCTTAACCAAAGCGGATATAATAATTCTTTTCTCATCTATGATTTCCTGTTTTTCTTTGACTTCCATCGTAAAAATCCGTGCATTCCGATACCAAGGAATGTTAATCCGAAAATAATCAGACTAAGTGTATCCAGATAAATATTTCTGGTAGTACCTATCACATAAGCGTCACTTAATAAAGTACCGTTGATAAAACCGTATTTGGAGCGTGATTGCTGTTTCTCATGTACATAAAGCTGCGACATGAGCCTGGAATTTTGAGAGTGACATTCTTCACATTGTTTGACGGTTTCGGCACGAGGCAGAATATTATGATGTAAATCCATACCTTCGTGAGAAGCATGGCAATCAACGCATCTAACTGTTTCCCAATGCTTGGCTTGACTTGGCATCCACTTGTGTGATTCCTCAATTGTGGTCAGATTATACTTCTTCATCATATGTTCGTCGGAATGGCAAGCTATACAGTAAATCATTCTATTGTCAACAACAGTATTGAATTTCATTCCCGAGCTGGAAAAAACTTTTTCGGGAACTTCGGGAATTGAATTGATGTTATGCTCACCATGGCAGTAAGTACAAGTAGGAGCATCTTTGAAACCTTTTATGACACCTTGACCATGGATACTCTTCATATATTCATCACCAATATCACCGTGACAGCTCCCGCATACATTGTGAATATTTTGCTTGTTAATTCTGGAAGTCGGTACATCAGCTTTTTCAAGTCGGTGTGCTCCATGACAATCCACACAAACTGCAGCATTGGCATTACCGCGTAATATTGCCTGACCGTGTACACTGTTCTCATAATCTATAAGTGTTTTGGCAAATTTACTGGGGTTGTCAGGATGATTCAAGTGGCAGTTAAGGCATAATTTCTCTTGGTTCAATTTGAGCTGTGCCTTATCAAGCAGATGTCTTTTAGTTATTGGCTCCGAGTGACAGTTTATGCATGTTGGTGCATTAGGGTTGTCATGTGATAATTCTACGAAATGCTCTGATACAAGATGTTCTTGCATAATCTTTGGGTGACATCTACCACAGAATTCCGTTGATTTAGTAAAGTGAAATTCTGAACCCGGTGTTTTCTTGGATATTATTTCATGTGTACCGTGGCAGCCTTTGCAATTTACATCGGCACTGCCACCTTTACCGTCCGCCCCAAGCATTTGAGGGTGAAATTTATGATCAAGTTGAGGTTCCTGGTGACAACGAATACAGTTTACTTTACCAATAACTTCTTTGTGTGGTATTTCGTATGGGTCAAATCCTTCATGACAGTCAACACATTTAAGCTTACCGTGTACTGAACGCGGCAGAGTAAATGGTTTAACGGTCAGAGGGATGGTTACCCCGTTCCTTTCTGTTGTTATCGTCGGGTCATTATGACAGTCATAACAAGTCGAATTATCTTCCGACCTCAGATTGACTGCCATTAACACCAGCAATAACAGGGTTATTTTTTGAATAACATATCTCATTTGTAATTTCTCTAATCAGTCAAACTTACAAATGTAAATTTATATCTTTTTTTTGAAATAACAAAGTCATTTTTGAATATTAGTGATATTTATGGCTAAATATTATCATATTTTCATAAATACATAAGCTGAATTTTTCTAATATGCTTTTTACAAAATTATGTGAATTGGAAAATTACTAAAATAATAAATTTCTAAAATCGTAATCATTGTTTTTGTGATAATTCCAAACAATAATTATGTATATATTATTTATCGGAGTTGCTCTCGTCTTATATTCGGAATATCTGTTCCGAAAAACGCGAAAATTTAAAGAAGAAGCAGTAGAAATAGAGGCTCGTGTGGTCGAAATAATTGAGGAATTTAATATTCGCAGTACTCGCACTTTTGACAAATATCTTTACTATCCTGTATTAGAATTTGAAGATTTATACGGTAAGCAGATACGTCGTAAACTCAATCAGGGAAGTTCTCCTCCTTCTTACATATTAAATCAAAAAGTAAAAATTCTTTACAAACCTGATGAGCCCGAAAATATGACAACTCCTACCAATATATACTTACCTGCATATTTGGTTTTGTCTATGGGTTTAATTTGTCTTGTAGGAGGATTATTAGGCTATATCGAAAACTACATACAGTTTTAAATTGAATTAATGATTTGTTCTAATTATAAGATTTCAGTTATGCGGGAAATTCCTGGTTACCGGATAGTATATCGGACACATACTGAACTAAAGAAATCATCTTCGAGTAGTTCATTCTTTTGGGACCGATAAGACCTATCGTACCTGTAGCATTCCCTATTTTGTAAGTACTTTTTATCAAGCTGTATTCATTAAGTACATTACTTTTTAATTCTCTACCGATATAAACTTGCACCTTGTTGCTTTCATCTAATTGTTCGAAAAGGTGAATAATAATATCTTCATTCTCGACTAATTCGATTACACCTTTCATTCTTTCGGGTGCTTCAAACTCAGGATGATTTAGCAGATGTTGTGTTCCGGTTATAGCAACTCTGTCACTTGAATTCTCGCGAGCAAAAATTCTATCAACCGAATCTGTGAACAAGCGTATGAGAGGTGTATTTCTATAATTCAAATCATTGATGATACCGCTGAAATTTTCTCTGATGTATTTCAAAGATTTTCCGGATACACGTTCATTCAATATTGTTGAAATCTCATCCAATCTTTCAATTTTGGAGTCAATATCTGCTTCAATAGTAACAGTCCTGACGATGTTTGAATCCATAGCAACAACTACCAATATTCTATTTGAACTCAATTCAATAAGTTCAATTTTATGTACAGTCAAGTCTCGAATATTTGGAAACTGTACAATACCGAGATACTGAGAAAGCATGCCTAAAATCTTAGAAGCATTTTTGAATACAGACTCGCTGTACTCACTAATGAGCGAATCTTGAAGTGTAATTATTTCACTTCTCTTTAGCTTTTCAATTTTGCTGATGTTATCAACATAGAATCTATAACCTTTGTCGGTAGGAACTCTACCGGCTGAGGTATGGGGATGACTAATATAATCCAGTTCTTCGAGATCAGCCATGATGTTTCGGAGTGTTGCAGGAGACAGTTTTAATTCTTCACCGAAATATTTGGAGAGGAATCTTGAACCTATCGGACTTGCTTTCAGAATATAGAGCTGTACGATTTGACGCAAAATCTCCCTTTCGCGTTCTGTCAGTTCACGATTAATCTCTCTGCTGATATTTTTTCCTAAAGAATTAGTCATTATAACAGTGACGAATATAAGTCAAAAAAAATCTTCTAATCGTTAATTTTATCGCCAACTAAGAATTTGACAACAAAAACACTCCGCATTTTCTGAAATACAGGCTTGAGTTCGTTGCTGAGTAAATGCATTATAGTATCATAATCACCTGATACTTGAGTACTGATGTTGTTTTTTAATACCGAAACCGAATCATATTTTTCAATTTTTCCGATAAATTCTTTTATGACCGGTATAAAGTCTTCAGTCAGAGGATAGAGGCTGATGTCAATTGTCAATTTCATGATTAAAATCCTTATTATTTATTCTTAATTTTAAAAGGTTCATAGTTTTCGAGCAGTTTTTTTGAATCAATTGATTCCGAAAACGGCTCTGATGAATTACTAAGATTATTGGCATTCTCCGCTACATGAATAGTTTGCGTCGGTAATGCAAAATCAACTCCGAGATGCTCTGCGAGCTTGATTATTTCTGAAATAACTTCATGTCTTGCTTCCAACTCTGCTGTCCAATCAGGAGTATCAAAGAAAATATAAAACAAGATTTGAATAGCAGAATCAGCAAGTTCATTCAAATGTATCTGATAATAATCCTTCCTCGTGTTCGGATGCTTATCAGTAATCATTCTCAATCCTGCTACAAAAGCATCAATAAGTTCCGGTGAAGTATCATAGGTTACAGATATTTTTGATACATATCTTCTGTATTGACGTCTGCCCATATTGTCAATTTTAGCATCAGCGAGCTTACCGTTTGGAACTGATATTAACGAATTATAGAATGTTCTTATTCTTGTTGAGCGAATTCCAACTTCTTCTACGGTTCCTTCTGTTCCGTCGAAAACAATCCAGTCACCGATTTGGAAAGGTTGGTCAGTAAATATTGTCAGTGAACCAAAGAGATTCTTAACTGTATCTTGCGCGGCTAATGCAAACGCCAATCCGCCGATTGATACACCTGCAAGCAGTGGAGTAATGTCAATACCTACATTATTGAAGAAATATAAAATTCCTAAAATTACTATTACAACCTTTAGAACCTTACTGAAAAAAGGCACCAGCTGGTCATCAATTGTTGATGAAGTCTTTTCTGCAAAATTTGAAAATATATCAACTACAAATTCACTGAGTCTGAAAATTATTATTGTTATTAATATAGGTTGGACAGCTCTGACCATCAAACTAATATAATAACTTATTTTAATCGGCAAACCAATGAGGACTATCATTTGGGAAAATACCCAAAATATCAAAAACAAGCTCAATGGCTTTGATACTGGTTTGATATATTTCAAATAAAGCTTATGTTTAAAATACTTTTCTGATAATTTGACGAGCAGATATCCGAAAACCCAATAAAATAAGTAAAAAAGCAGATAGCAGAAACCAGCCGTAAGTAGTAGTGCGATTATCTGCCATACAAATATATCGAATATACTTATCCTGAGAAACTCAGGCAATTCACCTATGAACGAGAATGTGTCAAGTGGAAATGTTGACTTGTATAAATCATTAATATGCCGTACTGTTTCAATAGAATATAACCATTTTGAGCCGTACTTTTCAACATAAATTTCAGGAATTTCAGGAAATGGAAAAAATCTGCGTTGCATAGTAACGGAGTCAAGATAATTTGGTTCATCGGGAATAGCGTCCATTTCTACAAGTAAGCCTCTGCCGTCGAATATTCTTTTCAACTTGATAGACAACTCTTCTGCTTCTTCAAGTTTGATTCTGGAGCTGTTCAATGATTTTGCTGACAGCTCCGGCTTATAATTGTCCTTTTGCAGGTTAAATAAATGATTATGTATTGTATTATGAGGACTTGTTAAATCAACTTCGCTTTTACCTGATTGGGCAAAAACAAATATCGCTTGAAAAATCAGATATGCTGATAATAAAAATAAGCAATAAATTATTATTTTTTTTGTCATATCCACTTTGAAAAATTGAAAAATTACTTTTGTTTTTATGTTTTTTACAAATTAATTGATGTAAATTTACGATATATTTCATAAAATCAAAAATTTTTTGCATTTTTAAGTTTTGTTATTTGTATAATACGGAAAAGATATGGCTGTCAGCAAAGATACAGTATTGGATGTTATTGGTAGAGTATGCAGCGATTACGATGTTTATGAACACCGCAATCAGCTTAGTATAATCGTTCCCAAAGATAAAATAATAGAAGTATCCAAAGAATTGAGGGATAATCCCGAAACATCTTTTGAATTATTGATTGATATAACAGCAATTGACTTTTTAAAGAAGAAAGAACACAGATTCGAAGTAGTTTATATATTGTATTCAGTAAAAAATTCCGGACGACTTC
>JBAYPL010000158.1:0-6532 GCA_041677745.1 Kapaibacterium sp. (SeqCode) | reverse complement strand
CAGAATTTAAGGACTTATCACCTATGAATTTGTTCTTAGATTCTCTTTCTCTATACAGCAATATACAACTTGATTGCAGACTCGTTTCTGATTCGACAATCAGCTCCATATTCATAGATGCCATTAATATTGAATATTTAGATATAAGTAAAACGGATTTTGATTTCAACACTCGAAACTTAAATTTTAACGGCAGGCTGATAAGTAAACTCGATAATTATAATGTAAGCATCGAGAACTTCACTCTTAATCTTGATACAACATCGAGTATTATATTAAATGATATGTCATTCGATAGCTTGTACACAAGTATTTACTTCGATGGAACCATACTTAATTATAAGGTTTCTTCAATTTTTAACAAAGACATTGAGTTATATTCTCTCGGAAAAGTTGATATAAAACCATCAGAAATAAATCTCGTTTCGGAAGAATTGATGATTCAATATGACAAGTTATTTAAGTGGACTGCCCCCGAGCCAATAAATGTCACATCAACACCGGCAGGAATCAAAATCGGCAATATGAAAATTGCGCGTGATTCAGCAGAAATAATGGAGTTAAAGGGTTCTATAGAAAATGATATAGCGAACAACTTGACACTTGAGATTAGTAATCTTCCGATATCCGATTTCCTGATGTTGGCTGATGAGGAGACTAAAGAACAGTATGATGGAATCAGATTTAATTTGGATTCTTTGAGAATTCGTGTTAACGGTGATTTAAAACAACCTCGAATAGTATCCTCGTTCAACTCTGACAGCTTGATATTTAATAATTACCAGCTGGGAACACTTAGAGGAAGAATTATACATAATCATAATTACACTCATGGATTCCTTGATCTTATCACTCCGCAATTGTCAAACAGGAAAATACTTACTATTGATGTTAATTATCTACCGCTGTTCTTAGGTTTAGATAAAAGTATTCCAATGTTTGACTCTACTAAGCAATTGGATGTCCGTCTGAAAGCCTTAGGACTTCCACTTGAATTAGTTGCTCCATTCGCTGTGGGAATCAGAGATTTATCAGGATTTGCTGATGCTAATATCGTAGTTGAAGGAAGCCTCTCCGACGGCATAAAATACAGTGGCTCGGCTAAATCTGACAATGCAGGGCTTAGGATTGATAATACAAATATAGCCTATAACGCTGAGCTGGAAATTGATTTTGATAAGGACAGAATCAACCTAACGAATGTCTTAATTAAGAATATCCCTGCTGATTCACGTTTCGGTAAGTTAGGTCGCGCAGTAATCAGCGGATATGTGGCAATGAACGGTTTTGAAATAGGTGAACTCGATATTGCACTTAATGCTGAAAGATTACTTGTTATGAGTGATGCTACGATGGTTACTATGCCTGATTTATACGGTGATTTCATCATTTCTACGGACAATCAACCACTGAGGTTCTATGGAACACTCGACAAGCCAAACCTTACGGGTGATGTAAATATTATTGATGCACACCTCAAAATGCCTTTAGAACAAAAAAAACAAATTGTGAGAACTTATTTTACTTATGAGAAAATTGATGATAAGGTCAGACTTACAAGCATAACTTCGCGTGACTCCACTGAGCAAAATAATAATAATGATAGATTTTCTCCAAGCATTGCAGACTTGATAAATTATGATCTCAGTGCCAAAATATTAGGTCAATTTATCGTTGAAATGGATATGAATTTAATCGGGTCTATGTACGCCGTGATTGCTACTGCTGACCGAACACAGTCATTAAGGTATGAGAAAAAACGAGATAATCCAGTGGCTAAACTCTTCGGTGAGGTGGTTGTTAAGGAACAATCTACGATAAAATCTTGGAAACAGTTTACAGCTGCCGGCAAGATTAATTTCCCTACCGGAAGTATTGAAAACCCATCACTTGAACTTACTGCTACACATTCCGGAACCATGACAGATAATGGTGTTAGAAAACAATTTATCGTAAAAATGAAGATTGAAGGAACTAAGGAGAACCCGGATGTTACATTTACATACTTCATTGATGGTGTTGAAGCATCAGGCTCAAAGGAGCAGATAAACGAAGATGCTTTGTATTTGCTCGTCATGGGCAGGACTAAGACCGGAAGCGGTGCTTCGACAAACAGTAATCTCTTGAATGAAGGATTTGCATCCGGTGTTTCTAACTTTGCCACAAAAGCTCTGTCCGATTTATTGATGGGTACTGGTGTAATTAACAGTGCCGAGTTTGACTTCCAGGGTGGTTCAATGAATCTTGGTGATGCAACTCTGCGACTTTCCGGACAGCTTTACGGAGGAATAAGTTGGACTATAGGTGGTACTGTAGCCGATTTGTCGAGTAACAATCAAATCACTATTGACATACCAGCCTCAGAATTTTCCAACAATCCTTTTTGGTCAAATTTCATACTTCAGCTTTCCAAAGCATCGAGTAACAACGTCATGGCAAATGCCCAAGATGCTAAAAATTGGGAAGTAAAAATTAAATTAGGAAGCAGTTGGTAATTTTATTCTTTCGTTTTCCGTCTGTTTTTCTTTATTTTTTTTTCCTCATACATTTTTGTTAAGGTTTCAATTCCCTTAATAATTCGTCTGATTCGTGTCTCTTCTTTTTTTGCGGAATTTATCCATTCGACATACTCCTTTCTATGAGAATAGGACATATTATGGAAGAAATCATCTATATCAGGAAATACTTCGAGAGCTTCCTTCACATCTGATGGTATTTCAACATCTCTAATATCCTTATCTTCTCTAATGTTGACATGAATTTTGTCTCCGACACTCAAGCCGGTGGCTATTCTATGCTCCTTTCTGAACACAACAAGGTGGCAATGATGTCCCATTTTTACAAGACTCGAGCGATATTCATAACCGTTGACATTCACATATACTTTAATTTGTCCTTTCTTGCCGAAACATTCAAAAGCATCATAAGGAAATTCAATATAAGTTCCGTTTAAATCATCGGTTTTCATCAATATAGTATCAAAATTATACGTATTCATAAATCAATCAAAAAAATTAAATTAAATATAAACTGATTAAAACGTCAATACTTTTTTTTATTTTTTGAAAAAATTATCAATGACATCGGATTATAATTATAAATATTTGTTTGAAATTGATTCACCACACGATTTAAGAAAACTGCCAAAGCAGACATTATCGGTTGTGTGTGACGAAGTCAGAGAATTTTTAATTGATACTATAACAAGAGTCGGCGGACATTTCGGAGCAGGACTCGGAGTAATCGAATTAACTGTAGCTCTTCACTATGTATTTAATACACCAAGTGATAAAATAATATTCGATACCGGACATCAGGGTTACCCGCACAAAATTCTCACGGGCAGACGTGACCTACTTCACACGATCAGAAAGTACGGTGGTATATCAGGATTTCTCAAAAGAAGTGAAAGTCCCTATGATGCTTTCGGTGCCGGACATGCAAGTACCAGTATTTCAGCAGGTCTCGGAATGGCAACTGCAAGAGACTTGCTGAATAAAGACTTCCGAGTGGTATCCGTCATAGGTGACGGCGCCATGACAGGAGGACTTGCTTATGAGGCAATGAACAATATAGGTGTACAAAAACGAGACATGATTGTAATTTTAAACGACAATAATATTTCAATTGAGCCGAATGTCTCAGCATTTTCAAACTACTTTAATGAATTTTTTGCTTCGTCCGCTGTCAATTCATTACGTAAAGGTATTTGGGAAATGGCCGGAAAAATGGATTCATTGGGTGACCGGCTCAGGAAATTTGCTTCACGCCTCGAAGATGGTGTTAAAGCAATCATTACTCCGGGTGCTCTATTTGAAGCTCTCGGTTTTCAGTATTTCGGACCTATAAATGGTAATAATGTACACAAATTAGTAAGAATGCTCAGCTTAATAAAAGATATCAAAGGTCCTGTGTTTCTGCACATAATCACTCAGAAAGGTAAAGGTTATGAGCCGGCTGAGAAAGACGCATTGAATCTCCATGCCATCGGAAAAGTTGACAAATTAACGGGCAAAGCCGTTGCTAAGCAACAGGATACTAAGACTGTGCCTGTTTATAGTTCATTCTTCGGTGATGCAATGGTAGAATTGTGCAAGATGAACTCCAAGGTCGTAGGAATTACTGCAGCCATGGCTGAAGGTACCGGTCTCATAAAATTGGAAAAAGAATTTCCGGAGAGATTATTCGACGTAGGAATTGCTGAAGGTCATGCAGTAACTTTTGCAGCAGGACTTGCATGTGAAGGTATTATTCCGGTCTGTGCAATTTATTCATCCTTTCTACAAAGAGCTTTTGACCATCTGATTCATGATTGTGCCATCCAGGGACTTCATGTAGTATTTGCATTAGACAGAGCCGGACTTGTTGGCGCCGATGGTGCTACACATCACGGTGTACTGGATTTAGCATATCTTCGCTCAGTTCAAAAGTTAGTTTTGATGGCTCCGAAGGATGAACAAGAATTGCGTGATATGATGTATTCTGCTGTTTTTTCTTATACTAATGGTCCTGTTGCTATTAGATTTCCACGAGGGAATGGTCTGGGAGTACCAATAAAGCCAATGCAGGCAATTCCCTTAGGTAAGGGAGAAATTATTCGCAAGGGTGATGATATTGCTATACTTGCTCTCGGAACTATGGTGCAACATGCGACAGAAGCAGCCGATGAACTTTTAAAACAAGGAATCTCGGTTGAAGTCATTAATCCAAGATTTGTAAAACCTCTTGATGCCGAACTTTTAAGCGATGTATTCAATAGGTTTAAGCATATCATAAGCATCGAAGATGGACAAAAGTCAGGAGGATTCGGTAGTGCCGTATTGGAATATGCAGCCGAAATTAAGCACTATGATTCTGAATTTCATATACTCGGCATACCTGATAAATTCATTCATCACGGTACACAGCAGGAGTTGCTTTCAGAGCTCGGATTAGATGCAAACGGCTTAGTTAATGAGGTCATACAAATTTAAAAAATGAAGAAAATTTGATTTATGAAAAATAATATTTGGTGGTTTTAAAATTTCTTCGTATTTTTGAATTCTTTTTTAATGCTGATGCATTGATGATCTCGTAGCTCAGTTGGTAGAGCATTTGACTTTTAATCAAAGGGTCGTGGGTTCGAGCCCCGCCGAGATCACTGAAAACCGTTTCATAATATGAATAAGCTCTTGAATTATCAAGGGCTTTTTTGTTTTCTGCACTTCCTTTCTTATATACATTTATTTCTAAATAAATATCAAAATAATACGCGATTTATGCTGGTAAATCTTATAAGTTCAACAGACTATTAAGGGTACGGAACAGCAAAAAAATGTTTTTTTTGAATTGATATGTGCTGATTTTTTATTAAATTACAAACTTATATTTGACATAATTTTGCAAAGATGAAATCAGATAAATTATTACCCCAACTTGGTCTGTTTACGACTATAACAATTGTAGTAGGAGCCGTCATCGGTTCCGGAATATTTAAAAAACCTGCTGTGATGGCAGCGGACTTAGGTTCACCGGAATTATTATTGGTGATATGGATTCTTGCAGGTGTATTGACATTATTTGGAGCCTTATCTAATGCTGAGGTCGCAGGACTTATTCCCGAGACGGGTGGTCAGTATATTTTTTTTGAAAAGATGTACGGCAGTTTGACGGCATATTTGTACGGTTGGGCAATATTATCAGTCATACAGACCGGCTCAATAGCATCAATTACCTATGTATTCGCCGAATACACACAGTACTTTTTTACTTTACCGCGATTAAGCCCGGAGCTTGAAAACTCATTTTATTTGTATATGCCCTTTATTGGAAAAATATTCCCTTTAAAGGATATTGGGGTAAAATCATTAACGATAATTGTAATATTATTACTGACCACAGTCAATTATTTCGGAATTAAGTACGGTGGAAGGGTAGCGGAATTTTTCACGAGTGCAAAAGTCATAGCCATTATTTTACTTGTAGCTGCCGGATTTTTGTACGGCGGAGGAACGATGTCAAATTTAAGCTTTGATACTCCCGACTTCAGCTACGGAGAGTTAGGAATGATTGGAGGAATAGTGGCGGCTCTGTCAGCAGCATTTTGGTCATTCGACGGATGGAACAATGTTACCTACATAGCAGGTGAAGTAAAAAATCCGATGCGAAATATCCCCAAAGCCTTGATAATCGGAACAGTGATAATCATTGCAGTATATATGCTCATAAATGTAGCATACCTTTATGTACTGCCTATTGATGTGATGGCCGGCTCAAAATTAGTCGCATCAGATGTTGCCGACAAAGCGATAGGAGCCTGGGGTGGTGGTATGATTGCTGCATTGGTAATGGTATCCACATTCGGCACCTCAAACGGAACTATTATGGTAAGTGCGAGAGTCTATTATGCTATGTCGAACAGAGGAATGTTTTTCAGAGTATTTGGAAATACAAATGCTAAGCATCACACACCTGCAAATGCACTTGCTTTACAAGCTGTTTGGTCTTGCGGGCTTGTTCTTAGCGGTTCCTTCGATGATTTGACGGATATGTT
>JBAYPL010000157.1:0-6574 GCA_041677745.1 Kapaibacterium sp. (SeqCode) | reverse complement strand
TAATAGTGGCACGTCTTTTTTTAATTATCAAGGATATTACAATAACTTCGTCAGGATTCATCCATCTAAGCCAGGGTTTGTTCTAGCCGGTGGAATAGATTTATGGATTTCTACAAATAGCGGAAATTTGTGGAATAATGCTTCTGATAGAGCAACAAATTCAAGAATCCATGTTGATCAACATCATGCAGCATTTGCTCCAAGCAACCACAACACTATTTATCTTGCTAATGACGGTGGGATTTATAAAACAAAGGATGCAGGCAAAACTTGGTTTCCTGTGAATAATGGATTGGCTATAACTCAATTCTATGCAATGTCATTAGATATAAAACAAAAGAACAGGAACTTTGGTGGTACTCAGGATCACGGTACTCTCGGTAATCCTTCGGAAAATTGGCGCATGCTTGTAGGAGGTGACGGATTTGATTCTTTCGTACATCCAAATGACCCCGATATAATATTCGGAGAAATTTACTACGGCTCAATTTTCAAATATAATCTGCGAAATGATTCATATCAATTTTTAGTTAATGGGATGCCGGAAGATGACAACGGTGAATGGCATTCCCCTTTTGTTTTCGATTACAACAATCACATTATGTATATCGGTAAACACCAGATTTACGCTTCATATGATTATGGAGATTATTTTTTCCCGATTTCCACTATGTATAAGCATCCGTTTACTGCAATATGTCCTTCTGAAACCAACGCAAAGGTCATATTTGCTGGAAATATAATCGGGCAATTAATATATACGGAAAACGGGGGAACCATCTGGAAAAATATAAATAACGATATTCTTCCCGGTGCTTATGTTACATGTATCACTTCTTCCAGTCAAGATACCGGAACATTTTATGTATCTTTCTCAGGTTATGGAAGCAGCCATATATTCAAAACAATTGATATGGGAGCAAATTGGTCAGCAATTGATAAAGGAATGCCGGACGTGCCTGTTAATTCGATTCTTCTTCATCCTGATAATGAGTCTATCATTTTTGCCGCTACAGATATTGGCGTATATGCGACATTCAATGGGGGTATTGATTGGATTCCGTATGGAGAGGGATTACCGCGAGCACCTGTAAGTGATTTAAGGTTCCAAAATAATCGTATTTTACTGCCTGAGTTGACTTTGAGGGCAGCAAGCTACGGTCGTTCTATTTGGGAAATTGAAATCCATGAAAATGAATTTATCGAGCCGGTCATCATTAATCCTTCCGGTGGTGAGACATTTATAGGCAGTTCTAGCCGAGAAGTAGCATGGAATGGCTTTGAGCATCCTGTCAGAGTCGAACTCTCCCATAATTCTAACGAGGACTTTTATACAATTCGAGATTCCGTTTATTCCAACACTTCCATTATCAATATACCCGATATTAATTCTCATGATGCCCGTATCAGAGTAAGCAGCATAAATTCAAATGTTCAAAGAATTTCAAGAACATTTTCCATACGCAAGAAATTTCCGGGTGCTATTCTTTCACAATCTTCACTCGGATTCAATACCTATGGCATAAAAATAATTCCTGATGGAAAAATGTGGGTTGTTGACTTTTTCAATTCAATTTTAAACCTGTATGAAATTCCTAACTTTAAATTAATTAAAAAATTAGAGTTACCAGTTAAGGGTCTTTACACTGACTTAGATATCAGTAATACTCTTGACACAATATTCATAAACAAGATGTCAGATGAATTCGGAAGTGAGCCGGAAATCATTATAATTGATACTAACGGTTCTTTATTAAGTAGAATAAACATACAAGCATCTTATCCTGTTGGTTTGTCGTATATAAATTATAAATTATATGTTTCGGAACGCGATGACAAATGCAATATTTATATAATCAACCCCAACGATCCATTTGGTAAAATTGAAGAGTTCAGCAATCCGGTAAATAAGGTTTTGGCACCACGATGTATCAGTTACAATAATGGTTTACTTCATCAAACAAGTACTTATTTCACCTCTAATACTTTAACGAATTCTGAAATTTCCGTATTTTCTCTGGATATCGGCTCACCGATTATCGAAACTATTCCACTGGTTAGCAGGACCGGTAATATCAATGCACGCGGAATTGATGTTGATTTTGTTGACAGCTGCTATTATGTGTCAGAATATAATGGTACTATCTACAAGATTGCTTACGGAAACAATACAAGTGATATCAGCAATGATACCCTATCTGTCAAATTAAGTATTTATCCTAATCCTGTCATTGATTATCTAAGGTTAGAATTACCTGAATTTATCTATGATTTGAATTATGAGTACTCTATAACCAACTCAATTGGACAGATTATAGATTCAGGCAGATTAAATTCAATCAATTACATCATAAATACTCGAATCCACCCTCCGGGTATTTACTGCTTTATCATTAGTCAATACGGGAAAGTCATTGCAATTGAAAATTTCATAAAAATGAAATAATCATTATCTACCCCACTTAAAAACTCATACTTATAACGAACAAAGTCATAAATTGCCCTTTGCAATGGGCAATTTATGACTAAAATTACCCTTTGCAAAGGGCAATTTTAGTATTTTCATCACTAAATCGGCATTAAAACTAACTATTGCCTCTTTTATCAGGCATTATTTTGCTGATATTGTCCTATCTTAGGTGCAACATTTTATTATTTTGTTCGTCTTATAGGGCAAATATTAAATTAATTGGATTTTATTATGGAATCATTAATAGAGAATTTTAGGCAAAAACTTGCCAGAACAAGCTTGAAGTTTGTTCGCGCAAAGATGAGTATCCTTGACATTGACACCAAGTTAATCGGCATCAAGGGTGCAAGAGGTGTTGGCAAAACAACCATGCTATTGCAATATATAAAAAAGAATTTTGGCAATGATCTGAATTCAGTGTTATACGTCAGTCTGGACAATCTTTGGTTTAGCGAAAATAAATTAAATGATTTAATTTCAAATTTTTCTAAACGTGGTGGTAAGTTCTTATTTATTGACGAAGCTCACAAATATGAGAAGTGGGCTATTGTCCTTAAAAACACATACGACGATTTCGCTGATTTAAAGGTAGTATTTACCGGCTCGTCTCTGCTTGAAATTATTAATGCGAGAGCCGATTTAAGCAGACGTGCCGATATTTTCGAGCTTCAGGGATTGTCATTCCGAGAATTTTTAAATTTACAATTCGGGATGAAATTTGATATTCTGAGTCTTGATGATATACTAAAACATCATGAAGAAATCTCTTTGGATGTTGTGAACCAATTAAAGCCGATAAAGCATTTTGAAGAATACTTGAAATACGGATACTACCCCTTTTACAGAGAGCATTTAGGATTATACTTCTCAAGATTGGAAGAGGTAATAAATTTAATAATTGAAATTGAGTTGCCTCAATTGAGGAATGTAAATATTGCTAATGTCGCGAAACTTAAACAACTTCTGATGGTAATTGCGCAGTCGGCTCCTTTTATACCGAACATCACTAAAATTAGTGAGAGGATCGGAATAAAACGCGATACTTTGATAAACTACTTGCAATACTTGCATGAAGCCGACTTGATTTTTAATGCTTTTAAAGATGTAAAGGGTATTACATCGCTACAGAAGCCGGATAAGATATTTTTAGAAAATACAAATCTAATGTTTGCATTGTCAGGTAATACTACCGACACGGGCAACGTAAGAGAAACATTCTTCATTAATCAACTGAAAGAAACTCACTTGGTCGAGTTGTCGAATCAAACTGATTTTCTGATAGACGGGAAGTACTCGTTTCAGGTTGGCGGAAAAAACAAAGGCAAGAAACAATTAGGCAACATGAAAAACGCTTTTGTGGCTGCTGACAATATTGAGTATGGTTTTGAGAATAAAATCCCTCTATGGCTCTTTGGATTTATGTACTAAAAAATAGGTGGTAACGATTTATTCAAATTTTGAATATCATATACCACCTTTTTTAAATTTGAGTAATATTAGGCACTGAAAAAAGTGTGCTATTTAGCTTTTCCTTGATTAGCGACGGCTTCCATAGCCTTACGAATTTCTTCAGGGTCACCCAAGAAACTTCTTGATAATGGTTTGAGTTTTTCGTCAAGCTCATATACTATAGGAACACCGGTCGGAATATTGAATGTCAGGATGTCATCTTCACTCATATTTTCGAGATGCTGAACCAAAGCACGCAGTGAATTACCATGAGCGGCAATTATGACACTTTTCCCTGATTTTATAGCGGGGGCAATTTCATCATTCCACAAGGGCATAAATCTTTCTACTGTATCTTTTAAACATTCTCCTTTTGGCAGGATTGAAGTATCAATTCCGTGATATCGCGGATCATTCCCGGGGAAAAACTCATTTTTCTCATCCACGGGCGGGGGAGGTGTAGCATAGCTTCTTCTCCAAATTTTTACCTGTTCTTCACCATACTTGACGGCCATATCAGCTTTATTCAAGCCTTGCAAAGCTCCGTAGTGTCTTTCATTTAATCGCCATCTGCGGTTTACGGGAATCCACATCAAGTCCAATTCATCTAAAATATACCAAAGAGTTCTAATTGCCCGTTTGAGCACGGAAGTATATGCAACATCAAAATTAAACCCTGCATTTTTGAGTGACTGAGCAGCTTTTTGAGCTTCAATTTTACCTTTGTCGGATAAGTCAACATCAACCCAACCGGTAAATCTGTTTTCTTTATTCCACACGCTTTCTCCGTGTCGAACAATAACCAGTTTATACATAATAAGTACCTAAAGATTTTTTCTTAGTAATTTATATAACTTTTCGGCATTCGCCAGTTCTTCGAGTGTATTAATACCTTGCAGTTCTGCAAAAGGAGCGGCATTTATTGCATGAACTTTCCTATCTTCGCTTTTTAGTATTTCAATAATATCTGTCAAATAATACTCTCCTTGAGCATTATTATTTTGTACTTTTTTTAGAGAATCGAATAAAAGATGTGTGTTGACAATGAATATACCACTGTTAATTTCATCAATTTTTCTGATATTATCATTAGCATCCTTGTGCTCGGTGATTTTCAGAAAATTCTTGGACTCATCTCTGACAATTCTACCGTAACCTGTTGGGTCAGGAGCAATTGTTGAAAGAACAGAAGCATCGGATTTACTTTCGATGTGTAAATTGATAAATTTCTTTAATGAATCACTACTAAGCAAAGGGACATCGCCGGCTAAGATTAAAGTATCGCCATCAAATCCAGATAATAATCCCCTTGACATATCAACGGCATGTCCTGTTCCAAGTTGTTGATTTTGTTCAACAAATTCAATATTTACAAAACCATTGTCATTGATAAAATCAATTACAAGCTCTTTATGATGACCCACTACTACGACAATGCGTTCCGGTGATAAGTTTTGAACTTCGGAAAGGACATAGTAAATTAATGGTTTACCGTCAATTTCAGCAAGAACTTTGGGAATATTCGGATTATTCATTCGCTTACCTTTACCGGCAGCGAGAATTACTACAGCTAATTTTCTTTTATCCATTTAATTTGTTGCTTCGATAATTTCAGAAATTGATTTTATTTTGTTTTGGTCATTCAATAAAACAACAGTTGGATGGAACCCGTTTACATCCTTAGAATCAATTTGGCAATAACTCATGATGATAATTCTGTCGCCGACAGTGCCCTTTCTTGCAGCAGCACCATTCAGACAAATTACTCCTTCACCACGATTACCCGGGATTACATAGGTCTCAAATCTTTCTCCATTGTTAATGTTAACTACTGAAACTTTCTCGTATGTCTTAATATCGGCAGCATCCATAAGATCTTCATCAATAGTTAAAGAGCCTACATAATATAATTCAGCTTGGGTGATGGTAGCCTGATGGATTTTAGATTTCAAGAAATTTCTTAGCAATTTTTAACTCCTTAAAATTATTACTTTTAAAACATTGCTTTCAGTAATAATTTCGTTTTTATAAAATATTATCAATCAGGATGTAAAACGAAATTACAATCAAATTATTGACTTGAAAAAGTCAATAAACATCTGAGTTTCGATTGTATCCGTATATTTGTGAAGTGCATAAGATTGTGCAAGAACTGCTTTTTTCAATTTCTTATCGTAATTATTCAGCATGTCCTTCATCTGTACAGCCAATTGGCTAATAACTCCGGACTTATATAGGCTTCCGTATTTCCCGTATTCAAGAAGTTCCTTAGTTCCTCCTCCTGAACCGGCTATTACCGGCACTCCTGAGAGCATGGCTTCGATTGTTACCATGCCGTATGTTTCAGACTTAGAAGTAAGAACAAAACAATCAACAGCGCCATAGAAATTGGACACCTCTTTACTATAAGACCTGAGAAATACAAAATCTGATAAATGATTATTGACGATGTACTCCTTTATTTCACGGAAATATTCACCGGACTCACCAATTGTAGGCTCACCCATAATGAGAATTTTGATATCTTTATCAATATCCTTGATTTCATTATAAGCTCTTAATAAGTCCATCTGTCCTTTCTGCTTGTCTATTCTTCCGATTATACCGAAATAAAATCCCTCTTGATTAATATTTAAAATCTTCCGATATTCAATT
>JBAYPL010000156.1:0-6603 GCA_041677745.1 Kapaibacterium sp. (SeqCode) | reverse complement strand
GCAGTGAGAAATTAAAAATTATCTTTTTTTTTCGATTATGACAAATACAAAAAAACCCTACTCAAAGTAGGGTCATAATCTAAACAAATATTTTTAACTTACCCTATAAATTTCCTCTTTTTTCTTGGTCTTTTTCAATGGCTTTGAATAATGCCAAGAAATTGCCTTGTCCAAATCCGCTTGCACCCTTACGCCTTTGTATAATCTCATAGAAGAATGTCGGTCGGTCAAATAGCGGTTTAGTAAATAATTGCAAGAGATAACCACCACTTTCCACCTCAACATCGCAAAGGATACCGAGCCTTTCCAATTCATCAATATTTTCTGTTACTAATCCTCCTCTTTCCTCACTCTTCTGTCTAATCTCTTGATAATAAGTATGCGGAGGAGCATCGAGGAATTCCACGCCGTTTTCCTTCATGACGGCTACTGTTTCGATAATGTCATTTGTAATCAAGGCAACGTGTTGAATACCTGAGCCGTAATATTGCTCTGTAAACTCATCAATCTGTGATTTTCTTGCAGCCTCGAATGATTCATTTATGGGATTTTTGATGACGCTGTCCTTAGACCTTACGACTTTTGAAAGTAGGGCAGAGTACTTAGTGGAAATGTCTCCGGGACCGAAATAAATGAAAGTTTCGAAATCGAGAGCTGTATTTATATAATTCGCCCAATAATCCATTTCGTTTATATGAACATTACCGACAATATGGTCAATTAGTTTAAGACCGGTTTCTTTTCTTGTCACTTCGTATTTCTGGACGGGTTGTTCATATCCGGGTTTAAATAAACCTTGATAATTGTCATAATTTATGAAATTGATTTCGGTATCATCATAAAGTCTGATAGCAGCCTGTTCGACGAATCCGTCTTTATCTTCCAACCTGTAAGGTTTTGTAACAGGAACAGCACCATTTTTTACAGCTTTTTCAAATGTTTCTTTAACATTGACAACCTCTACACACCATCTTTTTACACCATCACCGTGCTTTTGAACAAAGCCTTGAATTTCGTAAGAAGAAGGTTGTACAGCAGAAGTAATTACAATTTTAAGATTAGTTTTAGTTGCAAGCAAATATGATACTCTATCACGGTGTCCGGTCTCAGGTCCCATATAGGCAACCACATCGAGTCCCAGTGCTTTTTGATGCCAATAGGCTACGTGTTTAGCAGAACCGACATAAAATTCAACGTAATCATAACCTCTGATACCCATTGAATTTTGTGGAATTTTTGAAGGTACTCCGCCATAACAAATATCCATATACATAAGCTTATACTCCTCTAAAATTTGTAGAATAAGATGTTGTATAAAAGTATTACTTCTAAAGTTATTTTAAATTTATTCTTAGCTGATACAATTTTATGATTTAGATGTACTTATTTATTTATTGAGATTAATAAGTAGATTAAGTATAAAAAAAGTGTTATTTTTGTAGTTTTGCGACAATTAAGTTAAACATGTACGATAAAGTAAAAACCATCATCGAAAGATTCATTAAAGTTGAAGAAAAGCTTAATGACCCTCTTGTCGTAAGTGATGTAAAAGCATTTAAAGAAATTTCCAGAGAGTATAAACAATTAAAGTCACTCGTTGAAATATCGAGAGTTTTTGTTAAATTGTCAGATGATTTGAAAGCTAATAAAGAAATCATCAACGACAAGAGCACCGACCCCGACCTACGCACTATGGCATACGATGACAATAACGATATTGAAGAAAAATTAGCTAATCTTGAAGAAGAGCTCAGGATTATGTTGATACCTAAAGACCCTAATGACCTAAAAAATTGTATAGTTGAAGTAAGAGCCGGTACAGGTGGCGATGAAGCAGGTATTTTTGCAGGTGACTTATTCCGAATGTATCAACACTTTGCCGACAAGATGTCGTATAAAATCGAAATTATTGATTTCAATGAAAGTGAGAGAGGAGGTTTTAAAGAATTGGTTTTCTCAATTTCAGGTGATGATGTATATGGTACGATGAAATTTGAAAGCGGTGTGCATAGAGTTCAGAGAGTGCCTGAAACAGAGGCAAGCGGCAGAGTACATACTTCGGCAGCTACAGTGGCAGTCTTACCGGAAGCAGAAGATATTGATATTGAAATCAGGGAAGAAGATTTGAAAATTGATATTTATCGTGCCGGCGGTAAAGGAGGACAGAATGTCAATAAAGTCGAAACGGCTGTACGAATGACACATCTCCCTACAGGAATAGTCGTGCAATGTCAGGAAGAACGCTCACAACTTAAAAACCGCGAGAAAGCAATGAAAGTACTTCGCTCAAGAATCTATGAGCTTGAACTTAAAAAACAACAGGAAGCTATGTCTTCGACCAGAAAAACAATGGTTAAGACCGGGGACAGGTCTGAAAAGATTCGTACTTATAACTACCCCCAGAATCGTCTTACCGACCACAGGTTAGAAGGTGAAAATAAGAACTATCCATTGCAGGATGTAATGACCGGCTCACTTAGCGATGTAATTGAAAATTTGAAAATTGCTGAAAGAGCTGAACTCTTGAATCAAGGTTTAACACAGTAATTTTATTGTCATGAGATATGTGATATACGATGGAGATTGCGGGATTTGCACTCAGTCATCTCAAATGGTTGAGAAATTAAAGAGGCATGATAATTTAAAAATTCTGCCATCGTATAATTTTGAATTTGATAAATTTGGAATAAATCCAGGGACAGCTGAACTGACTGTTATATATATTGATTCTGAAAGAAATATAGTACATCTTAGAACAAGAGCAATAATGGAAATTTTAAAAAACATGAAATTTCCTTATTTTTTAATCGGCAATATATTTGCAAACAAGCTTGTTGATATAATTTTCAACCCTTTGTACGATTTAGTTGCTAAAAATCGTGCATGGATTTCTACCAAGTTTGGATTGAATGCATGTAAGATTCCGGATAAATCTGATTAGCTATGTAAATTTATTTTCTAATTCATTATCTTTGTAACTTATTTTTTCTTTAATCATTATTTAGATTTTATTTTTGATGGAAACTGAAGAGCAAACAGACAACATGGACAAAGAAGAATCCGGCGAGGTAGGATTTTTTGACCATCTTGAAGAACTTAGGAATAGAATAATATATGCCTTCATAGGTGTAATAGTAGCGTGTATTTTTACAGGTATTTTTGTTGATGAGATAATGAATCTCGTTCTTCTCCAGCCTGCATTGAAAGCCAATATAACTTTGCAGAATCTACGTCCGTTCGGAATTCCTCTTCTATATTTCAAGGTCATTTTTGTAAGTGGTTTGATAATAGCTTTTCCATTTGTATTATATCAATTATGGAAATTTATCGCTCCGGGATTATATGATAATGAAAGGCACTGGGTGTCGAAAATCACATTTTTCACCTCAATATGTTTTCTACTGGGCGTATCTTTTGCTTATTTCTTCATGATCCCGACAATGCTCGAATTTGCAGCCAAATTCGGAACTTCAATTATAAGAACTGATATTGATGTCACAGAATACTTCGGATTTATGACTATGATATTGCTCGCCAGCGGACTGATTTTTGAAATGCCGATGATGTCATTCGTCCTTACTAAGATTGGATTGATTAATTCTAAGATGCTTCGTAAATACTGGCGGCATGCAGTAATTGGAATACTGATTATTGCTGCTGTAATAACCCCGACACCGGACCCGGTTAATCAGCTATTCTTCGCAGTACCCATTCTCGTGCTATACGAAGTAAGCATATTAGTGTCTAAATCAGCCGGGAAGAAGAAATCTACCGAAGAGGAGACTACAGAATAATTGATTCTCTAACTTGTATGGTAGTAGAATTTGCCGGCAAAATGAATTATTTTATAATACACGCCGGTTCAGAATTATTTTAAATTTAATAAACTGTTAGTTTAAAAGCGGTTATTTGTTTTTTAAAATATTTTGATATAACTAACTTCTTAATAAAATCATTTAATAAATTAAATCGAACCTTAACATGCGAAAAATTCAAGGTAATAAATATAAATTAATATCTGACATATTACAAAAAAGAATCTTAGTTCTCGATGGTGCTATGGCAACAATGATACAGAGATACAAGCTCGGTGAAGAGGATTATCGAGGTGAGCGTTTCAAAGATTGCGGCAGAGAACTCAAAGGTAATAATGACTTATTGTGTATGACTCAACCGGAAATCATTTATGAAATCCATAAACAGTATCTTGAATCAGGTGCTGATATAATTGAGACAAATACATTCAATGGTACAAGTATTTCACAGGCAGATTACGGTCTTCAAAATATTGTAACTGAACTGAATCTTGAGGCTGTGAGAGTTGCAAGAAAAGCAGCTGATG
Organism: Kapaibacterium sp. (SeqCode); assembly: GCA_041677745.1. Taxonomy (GTDB): domain Bacteria; phylum Bacteroidota; class Ignavibacteria; order Kapaibacteriales; family UBA2268; genus JANJTB01. The sequence continues at coordinate 2,261 of JBAYPL010000156.1, read as the reverse complement.
ATTACATGAAATCACATTCAGGAGAAATCAAGTTTGTAGCAGGTGCAGTTGGACCAACAAACCAAACTTTATCAATATCTCCGGATGTAAACAACCCGGGATTCAGAGCAGTAAATTTTGATATTATGGCTAATGCTTATTATGAGCAGGTTAAAGCCTTGACTGAGGGTGGAGCAGATATAATTCTTATTGAAACAATATTCGACACCTTGAATGCAAAAAGTGCCGTCTATGCAACATCAAGATATTTCAGAGAGTCAGGTAATTATCTTCCTGTGATGATTTCAGGTACAATTGTGGACCAAAGCGGACGTACATTATCAGGACAAACAAGCAAAGCTTTCTATATCTCAATGTCACATACTCCAAATTTGTTATCCATCGGCTTAAACTGTGCCTTAGGTTCAGAGCAGATGAGGCCTCATATCAGTGAACTGTCAGATGTCTGCAATTGCTACACATCATTATATCCAAATGCTGGTTTACCTAATGCTTTCGGTGGATATGATGAGACAGCGGAGTCAATGTCAATAGTTTTAGAAAGTTATATCTCTGAAGGATTCATTAATATAATCGGCGGTTGTTGCGGTACAACTCCCGAACATATACGAGCAATCAGCAATGTAGCTAAAGGAAAAAACCCCAGAAAAATACCATCTACAACAAAATATCTTCATTTGAGCGGACTTGAACCTTTTGTAGTTTTTGAACATTCTAATTTCATCAATGTTGGTGAAAGGACAAACGTAACAGGTTCTGCCCGATTCAGAAAATTAATTGAAGATGACAAGTATGAGGATGCACTATCAGTTGCCTTACAACAAGTTGAGAACGGAGCACAGTTAATTGACGTCAACATGGACGAGGGTATGCTTAATTCTGAAGAAGCTATGACAAAATTCCTAAACTTCATAGCAACCGAACCGGAAATTTCTAAAGTACCGGTTATGATTGACTCTTCAAAATGGACAGTGATTGAATCAGGCCTAAAATGTTTGCAAGGAAAAGGAATTGTGAATTCGATCTCGCTTAAAGAGGGCGAGGAGGTTTTCAAAGAACATGCTTTAAAAATTCTAGACTACGGTGCTGCCGTTATTGTTATGGCATTTGATGAAAAAGGACAGGCAGACACTTTTGAAAGACGAATCGAAATAGCAGAACGGGCTTATAGAATTCTAACGGAAGAATTAGGCTTTGAACCCTATGATATTATTTTCGACCCTAATATACTTACTGTTGCTACAGGTATTGAGGAACATAATAATTATGCCGTAGATTTTTTACAGGCAACTGAATGGATAAAAAACAATCTACCTTATGCGAAAGTAAGTGGTGGCGTGAGTAATATTTCTTTTTCATTTCGAGGAAATAATATTGTACGAGAAGCCATGCACTCAGCTTTCCTTTATCATGCGGTAAAAGCCGGCATGGATATGGGAATTGTAAATGCGGGGCAGCTTGTGGTATATGAAGAAATTGATAAAGAATTGTTGCAGCTTGTTGAGGATGTACTTCTGAATAAGCACAATGATGCAACCGAACGCCTTGTTGATTATGCAGAAAAAATCAAAGACAATCAAACCAAGAAAGCTGAAAAGCAAGATGCTTGGCGTCAACTAAGCGTCGAAGAGCGCCTTAAACACTCACTCGTGAAAGGCATTGTTGAATATATTATTGATGATACAGAAGAAGCAAGACTTAATTTTGACAATCCCTTGCACGTAATCGAAGGTCCACTTATGGAAGGAATGAATATTGTAGGTGAATTATTCGGTTCAGGAAAAATGTTTCTCCCTCAAGTTGTAAAAAGTGCACGAGTTATGAAGAAATCTGTTGCTTATCTGATTCCTTATATTGAATCTCAACTTAAAAAAGGTGTGAAGCGATCTGCCGGCAAAGTTCTTCTTGCTACTGTCAAAGGAGATGTACATGATATAGGTAAAAATATCGTAAGTGTAGTACTTGCCTGCAATAATTATGATGTCATTGACCTGGGTGTGATGGTTTCAGCCGAAAAAATATTAGAAACAGCTAAATTGAACGATGTTGATATAATTGGATTGAGTGGTTTGATTACACCATCACTGGATGAAATGGTACATGTTGCCAAAGAATTGGAGAGAAACGGATTTACAAAACCACTGTTAATCGGTGGTGCAACTACTTCAAGGGTTCATACAGCTGTCAAGATTGCTCCTAATTATTCTCAGCCTGTCATCCATGTATTTGATTCAAGTAAAAGCGTACCGGTCGTTTCTAAT
>JBAYPL010000155.1:0-6618 GCA_041677745.1 Kapaibacterium sp. (SeqCode) | reverse complement strand
GGCCGGATAAAATTGAAGTTGGTTTGATTGGTTCTTGCACTAATTCATCCTATGAGGATATTTCTCGTGCAGCTTCAGTAGCAAAACAAGCTGTTGATCAAAATCTGAAAGTTCAGAGTGAATTTACGATTACACCCGGTTCTGAAATGGTTCGTTATACTATTGAACGAGACGGCTTCATCAAGAATTTTGAACAGATGGGTGGGGTAGTACTTGCCAATGCATGTGGTCCGTGTATTGGACAATGGGCGAGACACGGAGCTGAAAAACAAGAAAAAAATACCATTATTACCTCATTTAATAGAAATTTTGCAAAAAGAAATGATGGTAATCCGAATACACATGGATTTGTTGCATCTCCTGAGATTGTTACTGCATTGACTATTGCAGGAAGTTTATCCTTCAATCCGAATACCGATACTCTAATCAATCAAGATGGTAAAGAAGTAAAATTATCTCCACCGACTGGAGACGAGTTGCCTAATAAAGGATTCGATGTATTAGATAACGGCTATCAGGCTCCTGCAGAAGACGGCTCTCTTGTGCAAGTCAATGTTTCTCCAGAATCAAAAAGACTACAAATCCTTGAACCGTTTAAAGAATGGAACGGTCAAGATATGAAGGGACTTAAATTGCTCATAAAGGCTAAAGGTAAATGTACGACTGACCATATTTCCATGGCTGGTCCATGGTTAAGGTTCAGGGGACATCTTGACAATATCTCAGATAATACTCTGACAGGTGCTGTAAATTATTTTAATGAAAAGACCAATTTCGTGAAAAATCAAATTACAGGTGAATACGGTGCTGTACCTGCTGTTCAGAGACAATACAAGGCTGCCGGTGTAGGAAGTATTGTTGTTGGTGATGAAAACTACGGGGAAGGTTCTTCACGCGAACATGCTGCCATGCAACCTCGTCATCTCGGTGTCAGAGCTATATTAGTTAAGTCATTTGCAAGGATTCATGAGACTAATCTTAAGAAACAAGGTATGCTTGCTCTTACTTTTACTGATAAGTCAGATTATGATAAAATCAAGGAAGATGATACTTTCGATATTCAAGGTTTGACAGAATTTGCTCCCGAAAAACCCCTGACACTTGTTTGTCACCATTCTGATGGTTCTTTTGACAGATTCAATGTTAGTCATTCATATAATTCTCAACAAATTGAATGGTTCAAAGCAGGTGCTGCTCTAAACATCATAAAAAAGCAGTTCTCTTGATTTAATGATTGATAATTCTTAAACTGAACTCCTCGATACTTGATTGTACCGGGGAGTTTTTTTTATTCTGATGATTGATGATTTTTCCATTCGTTAAAATTCATAATCTCAGTTAGAATGTATGATTTGGTCGGAGTGCCTGTTTGTTGAACTTCGAAGCTTACCAAGCCGAGGTTCCTCGCAAAATTTTGTGTAATATTGAATAGAGTAAGTTTATCATTTCCGTCATTAATGAAAACATCTTCCTTCAACTCAACTGTCTTGTAATTGATATTCTTGAATATAAAAATACCGGTCTTACCTGAATAATTCCTTACTTTTTTAACAATTTGTTGATTCCTTGAATCTGGACGGTTGTGAGAAGCTTCGAATAAAAACTTTGAGGCATCATTCGGTTCCCAAATCATTGCTGTGTCTGCATATATTTTCATAGGAACTTTTAAAGAATCATAGCTAAATACATACTCATTTGCAAAAGCACCTTGATTGTTTATGCTCAATCTTATAGATTCTGTTTGCTTAAATTCTGAATCATAAATTTCGATGTGCAGATAACTGCTCCCTTGCGAACTGATTGATTTCAATCCATAATAACATTTATCCTGTTTGTCTCGTATGTTCTCGTAACAATATACCTTTGGTGTATTAAATTCAGCGAAGGGAAAATAATAAAGTTTATATCCCAAAGGCTCTTTTGTACATGACATACAAGCGAGTAAGAAAATGAAAAATATAATAACTGATTTATTCATGAATTCATCTTAACTGATGCATCGAGATACTCACCATTCATATAAATTTCCGGAATCACGATGTTACAGTCAATATATCTTGCTTTAACACCTGACTCAAGGAACATGGTCTGAGTTTTTTTATAAGATTCGACCCACTTGCCATTGGTATTCAAATCATAAAAGTCTTGACCGTTTTGATGAATTATTACTTCCGAGATTCCTGTCTGAATAATTGCTCTTGCGCAATCTGTACAGGGTGTCCAAGGTACATACAATTTACATCCTTTGAGCTGAGTACCTCTGCGAGCAGCATTATAGATTGCATTCCGTTCAGCATGCTCTATCCAGAAATATTTTTCTCCACCGTCACGTGAAAGTCGTTTCATCTCGGTATCTGCTTCGATACCTCGCGGTAGTGAGTTATATCCGGTGGAAACCAGTACATTATCAGAGTCCACGATTACAGAACCTACGTGTGTAGCAGGGTCTTTGCTACGCATGCCTATTAAATAACACATCGTTATGTATAACTGATCCCAATCCGGTCGTTTTTTCATAATCTATTTCTCTTTTGGTAAATTCTAAAACATCAAATTTTATAAAAAAAAATCAAATAATCAAATCTTTTTTCGGAAAATAACTAAAATGTTCGGATATTTGTAATAATTATTTTTAGCAATCGAAGATATTTGTAAATGTTTAAGAAAATCACGATAATTTGTATTGTTTTGACAGCGATATCATTTGAAGTTATCAGCCAGACTCCCGGATATAATGTCCCGTCACGTAAGCGTAAAGAAGTGAAAGAAGAGGTATTGTTTATTCCTGACCATGAAGTAATATTTTCGTTCTCTTATCACACATCATCGGCTTATTTCAATAATGATGGTAAACTCGTTACAGATTTGCCTGAAACAGATACGACTTTGTTTCCCGGTGTGCCGAGAATTTATACTTTTGATTTAAAACGATATTCTTTTGAGCTTTCATACAAATATTTTGCAAGCAAGCAACTGAATTTTGGTGCCAGACTACCGTTTACAATTTATAATCTCGATGAGATGTACACTGAATATATTGATGCTATTAATGAGCGTTTGTATAGTCGTGATTACAGAAGGCGATTAAGTCATTCACGTGTTGACTTCTTAGGTTTTAACACTGAGTTTAAACTCTTAGATTCAGGTTTTATTAATAAATATACTATGGAAGTACGAATACCAACAGGATTCAACGATGGTGTCAAGGACGACCCAATGGAGTTTTGGAGTGATGGGGCATTAGAATTGCTGCCCGGATTTTTAGTCGGATATTCGAACAGTAAGTTCACTGCTGAGCTTGGGGCAAAGTTTAATTATCGTGGTGAAGATATGACAGACAGAGTCATTGGAAATCTCAATTTTGCCTTGCATTCTGTTCCGGGTACGAGATTACAAGGTTTTGTGGAAGGAGCAATGAATGTAAACATGAAAGGTCATGATACTGACAAAGAAGTTTTTGATTTGACAAAAATGCCTTGGCAGGATGAATATCTTGATGCCGGTTTTGGATTCAATATTAATTTTTACAAAAATTATATATCGGAATTCTCATACATAGTAAGAATAGCCGGTAAAAATGCTTGGAACAGAGCTGCATATTTTATAACATTCAGCTTGCAACTTTAATCATTCACTGATTTTGAAATTTTTAATTTCGAGAATTTTTGATTCAACTTCATCTTCAATCTCATAAAATGTATAAGTGAACTCCTCGTGGTTATCATATTTTAACACTATCATGAAACTTGCAGCATTAAGGGCTTCATAAGGGTAATTCCCTCGAAACACGATGGATTTTTCATCGGGGTCAAATTTACCGGTAGCCGTCATCGGAAAAGTTTCGTAATTACTGTATTGAGTTAAAGTATATTTTTCAGCAATACCATCATAACCTATGACAGTCTTCCTTTGCAAAATATCTTTACCCATTTTTAATTTGGAATTTATTTCAAGGAATCGTTCATCCAATATGATTGTATTCACAGAGCTGCCACTACCGTTTTCCGGTCTTGCATCGGGAGGAGTGAAGAAGAAAATCTGTCTGTAAGAACCAGCGAACGATTTCAAAATATCATGATAATGTGTGAGCAGGACAGATTTACCTTGTTCACGTAATTGTTTGTAATCATCGGAATACAGACTATTCATTAGAAACATTGCGACGATAATGATAATGAAAACGAATCTTTTGCATGATTTATTAAACATTAATGCTCCTAAGTTTATTAGCCGGCTTTTTCTTTTATAGGATATCCCATAAGTCTTGCAAAGAAACTGAACTCTGGTGACCTCTCCATTATTATTTTCATTATAACAAGTAAGGGTACCGATAAAATCATTCCCGGTATGCCCCAGATATAACCCCAGAACACCAAGCCGAACAGAACTGTAAGCGTATTAATTCTTAATGTGTTGCCCATGATAATCGGCTCAATCAAATTACCCATCAAAAATTGCAAAGCGATAAGAAGCGAAGCCATGATTGTAATTTCACCCAATGAATCCAATTGAATCAGTCCCATTAATATTGGTAAGATTGTTCCAATGATTGACCCGATATTGGGAATGAAATTCAGCAAAAATGCAAGAAAACCCCAAAATATTGCAAATTTAATATTGAATGATACACAAATCACGAAAGTAAGTAAACCTGTTACTACACTTATCAATACTTTAATCCACATATAGGAAAAAATTGAATGCCTGATATTTTCATATTCACGCAGTACTGCAGCACCTTTTTCTCCGCCAACATATCTCAAATACTCTTCATAGTTTGCCATTCCGGCGAGTAACATGACATAATACAAGGAAAAGAAAAGGAACGAACCAAAAAATGAACCCAGATTACTTGCGAATCCTGATAATGCCTCCGGAATTCCTCCTTCGCCAAATGATTGATATATTTCACTTACCAAGAGAGTTGAATCAAGTCGAGCATTAAATGTTTCATTAATCCATATCAACAGAGCATCAATTTTCAGCAATAATCTTGATAATAAATAATTTTGTTCATCAACTATCTGTGATATTGTATTGCTGATAATCAGTCCGATTCCAAATAATACAGCTAAAGAAAGTATTGAAAATGTTGGTAATATAAGCCACTTAGGTAAGCCCTTCCTCAACAAAAAGTTGATAAAGGGCTGCACAAGGATTGCTATCAATAAAGCAAGTACCAAGGGTAATAATATTGACGACAACTGATTTAGCAAGTAAAAAAGCAACACTGCCGCAAAAAATATTACTACAATTTTTATTGAGTTATCTTGCATTAAACATACAAAATTACTGATTAAAATTTTTCACAATGTCAGGAAAATTACTTAGCAATTCTGACAATTTTGATGAATCCTTCGCACCGGCTGTCGCAAGATGTGCTTTGCCGCCACCGCCGCCACCCAATACTTTGGCAGCAAGTCCGACCAGTTTTCCAGCTGAGTACTTGTCTTTAACATCATCAGTTGCCACACAAGCTATTTGTACTTTTCCATCAGTATCGGATGCCAATAAACCGATTCCACTGCTTCCAAGTTGATTTCTCAAATTGTCGGCGATATTTCGCAACTCATCTATATTGTCAGCATCTACTTTACTACTTACAATTTTCATACCATTTATAATATGTGCAGTATCAATTAAATTACTTAGTAACTTGCTTTTATCAGATAATTTGAGTTCTGATATTTCACGTTCAAGTAATTTAATTTTTGAATATAAAGATTCCTTTGAGTTCTCACTGTCCACGATTTTTTTATTCAGCCCATCAATAAGCTCGAGTACTGCTGCACCTGTGACAGCTTCTATTCTACGCACTCCTGATGCAACCGAACTTTCGGACTTGATTTTGAAAAGTGCAATCTCAGCCGTATTACTAACATGGGTACCGCCACATAACTCGATAGAAAATGCAGGATCCATGGTTATGACACGCACTCTGTCGCCGTATTTATCACCGAAGAACATTTTGATCTTTGGGTTTTCTCTTGCTGTTTCGAGTTCTTTTTCTTCAATATTCACATTGATGCTTTCAAGAATCTTTTGGTTTACCATTTCCTCAATAATATGGATTTGCCGAGAATTGACTTTTTCAAAGTGATTAAAGTCGAAACGCAGATAATCGGGAGCAACAAGTGAACCTGCTTGCTGAACATGATTGCCTAAAACATTACGAAGAGCTTCATGTAGCAAATGAGTTGCAGAATGATTCCTCATTATACTTCTTCGTCTATTATTGTCAACCTTCAATAACGCAATGCCACCAACAGCTTCTTCAACTTTTCTGTCGCATACATGAAAAATTGTATTACCGGATTTCTTCATATCTTCGACTACATATTCTTCTCCGGCAATCGTTATAGTACCTGTGTCTGAAACTTGTCCGCCACTTTCAGTATAAAAAGGCGTAGATTCGGTAACTACTAAATTATCTTTGACAAAAACAATTCGTGACTCGCAAGTTAGTTGATTGTAACCAACAAAATTGCAATCATATTTAAATTCAGGAAGTTCAAATTCTTCGGAACCAACACGTCTCGTAGAGCGAGACCTTTTTTTCTGCTCATTCATCAAATTATCAAATTCTTCTTTATCTACTGTTAAGCCTTTTTCTCTAGC
>JBAYPL010000154.1:0-6685 GCA_041677745.1 Kapaibacterium sp. (SeqCode) | reverse complement strand
TGGTTTAAGTATTGAAGAATTGAATAAAATATTGTCTTTATGAGGTGAGCCATGCTAAAGGAACATTCAATGTTTCCAATATGTGAAAAGCCTGTACGGGGGGATGTACAGGCTTTTATCAGGGGCGTTTCCTCTAAATTTAATGCCTCTGATTATACAATATCTTTTATAACCATTATAGCAACTCCCCAAATTTTTAGTCTGTCCGATTCTTTGGGTCTAATTGGTAAATAATTATCATTTTCTGATATTAGCATTGTCTCTTTATATGAGTAATGAAGTTTTTTTACTGCTAATTTATTGTTAATTGAGGCAATTACAATACTACCGTGTTGTGGGTTCTTTGCACTATCAACCAAGAGAATATCGCCATCATCTATCCCGGCTCCATGCATCGAATCACCTTTGACTCTGATGAGGAATGTTTTTTCGGGTGTCTCTACAAATTGTTCATTCAAATCTATTCCATCATCAATCAAATCCAATTGCTTTCCATTGATAACATATTTGTTAGCTGTATTGGATTTACGAAGTTTAAAATTATGATTTAAACTGTTGAAATAGCTTATGTGTTTAGTGTTTACTACTGATTCTTGAACATTTAACATTGATGAACCTCATTCAAAATGCACTATAAAATAATCTGAATTACAATTATCTATAATCGTGCCAAAAGTTGTCAAAGAATGGATAGGCAATGTGATAAAAATATAATTGGTATCATTTAGGAGAAATTGCAAATTTGAGGGGATCATGATAATATATACTAATAAAATCATTTTAACTTTGTGATTTTGTTAGAAGTATATAGGTAATGATTGAAAAGAATATAAATCAGATATTTTGATTGTTAAAAAATTAAAGTTGAATGATTCGGCGATGATTAATCATTCCACCACTTGTTGTTTTCATATCTTAAAGCTGCTTCTTTAATAGATTGTTTTACACCTAATGTAGTTGCATCAAAATAGGTATTCCAACTTTTGTTTATTATTGATTCATCAATAGTTGCTTGACCTGTTATTTTATAGAATAAGCTCTCGAGATCTTCAAAAATATAATCCTCACCCCATAAAACTGGAAAATTCATCTTGCCTGATTTTGAAGTCCATCTTCCAACAAAAGTGTTGTTTGCTAAAAAATGTGGGATTGCTTTGGCTTTCTCAATTCTTCCAGCGATGTCAGATAATATTAAATAATAGAATCCTTTAAATATACCGCTGTGAGCTGAATTTCCGGATTCAATAAACTCGGCATCAAACATCACAATAAGTAGTCCGTGGCTTGTAATTGGTTCAGTGATTTGATAGTGGGATATTACATTTAAATAACCTACAAAATCACTCTTAGTACCTGATACATTAGTTTTTCCGATTATTTTATAACGTGCTGAATCTTTATCAAAATGAATTGACCTAATCATTGTCTTGATTCTTTCTAATTCAAAACCTATGAAGCCATATACAGACAATGGATCAACATCTGTCAAATACTCAGAAAGATCACCTAATATTATAGGGCTTGCATCCTGTGCTTTGTGTTTTTCTAAGTCTTTGAGTAAATAATTATGAAAATCATTTGAAAAATTATCGGAATTATAAGCTGAAAATGAAGTCTTAGTAAAGAATACTACCAATAGACAAATAAACATGAAATTCTTAATCATACTGTTTTTCCTAATCATTTAGAATCTGAAACCGATTTGTATAATATACATTGACTTAGAGTTCTCACCCGAAATTTTACCGATGTAATTCAAATTTGAATATTTTCCTTCGACTATGAAAGAAAATTGGCTTAAAGGTATTTCCATTCCTACCCCTAAAGTAAACCCGAGTCTACTGTCGGTAGGATTGTTTGCTAATCGTAAGTTTGCACTTGTTTGAACAGTCCTCAATGATGCTGCTAAAAAGTTGTAAGATAAATTTGCTATTAAGTAAGGGCTTAAATCATTACTGAAAAGGAAATAGTTTATCCCTGCATTAAGTGAATAGAAGCTTTGCTTTATTTCGATATGACCGGCCGGGACACCATCTTCAATTTCTTCAAGTTCGTATTTATTTGTAGAAAAGCCTGCCATACCGAATCCACCAAAGAATATTGCTTTGTCGCTAAGTTCAAACGACAATGATGCATTTAAAGAGTAGCCCGGCAACATATCGGGCTTGTTCAACGCTAAGTTTCGTGAGTTAGAATCTGCTGTTGAAATAAAATCAGAATTATAAACATTATTCAAATTATCATCAGGCAATGCTATACCTCCAACTATTGAAAATGCTGAATATGGTTTGGATTGTATTTCGACTGCTCCAATGAATAATATGATTATTAATAAATAAAATAAACTATGAAAATGTTTTACCAATTTTTTTCAATGCCTTTTGTACTTTTACAAATCAATTATAACCTTTTAACGTCAATATCGTCTAATTGTTTCAATTTGATTAATAAAGTGGAGAAATTTGATGAGAAAAATTTTGTTGGCTTCTTTAATTCTTATTCTTGGATTCAACAATCTTGGAATATCGCAGGAAAGAGAACTATCTACCAATATTGGGCTTTTCGGCGGTCTGAACATCAATATGCATAATCCCGATTTCTATACCGATGGAATAAATAACTTATTTACCAAGAGTTCAACCGGAATTGGAGGAAATTTTGGATTAATCGGTAACTTCCCTATTGACAATACCTTTGTAATAACAAGCAGACTGGGCTACAATATGTTGAATGGTGAGCTGGAAGACGCAAATAATCTACCGTTGAATACCAATCTGGCGATGTTCGAGATTACGCCGGGAGTTCAGTTCCATAACTTAATAAGTGGTACTGACCTATATTTCTTAGCCGGTCTTGAATTTGGCATACCTCTAACTAAGAATTATGAATATGAACCGACGTTTCTTCCAGAGCCAATCAGCGAAGATATCCCGGGAGTAAATACAAGAATTGCTCTTGCTTTAGGAGTTGGATACATGTTTGAAATTAGTGAAGATATTTACTTGACTCCGGAAGTTTCATACAGAATTCCTTTCAGTAAAGTGTCAAATGAGGAAAATTTTACTTCATGGGATGTTCCTCAATTGAGAGCGGGTGTAAGTATTACTTTCGGATTCGGTAAGGATGGTGATACTGTAAAAGAGACTCCACAACCATCAGAAGTAAGTGTCGGATTTAAAGAAGTAAGAGCTTATGATAAGAATGGCAATCATAAGCCGGCTGATAAAATTACTGTCGAAGAAGTACAATATGCCGAACAATTTCCTCTTATACCATATGTGTTCTTTCCAGAAAAGTCTGATGTACCGGACAAGAAAACACAAAGTCTCGCCGCTCAGAGCTCAGAGACCGGTTCATTCAACATTGAAATGTTGACTTCCGATGCAGAAAAAATCAATTCAAGCACACTTGACATAGTTGGTACAAGAATGCAAAAGGATAAAAACATTGCTATACGAATTGTAGGTACACTTGATGGTAAAGCAGAAGCAAATAATAAAGAATTGGCTCAGAAAAGAGCTGAATTTGTTAAAAATTATTTAGTGAAAAATTACGGAATAGCCGAGTCAAGAATTACTGCTGAAGCAGGTGCTTTGCCTTCAAAACCGTCATCATTACGCGACCCTCTCGGGGTTGAAGAGAATCGCAGAGTTGAAATCTATCCATTGAATTCTAATTCTAATCTCTTTGAACCAATTGTGATTCAAAGTGACAGACAAAGACTTGCAAGTCCGGATGTCGTTGAATTTATACCTTATGCAGATTCACAAGATTCTATCGCAGGGTGGGAATTAGAAATCATGCAATCCGGTAAGCTCATAAAAAAATATTCGGGTGAAGGTGTACCTAATCCAACTCAATGGTCAATTATGCCAAACGACCTTGCTGCAAATGAAATTCCTATTGATTATTCCTTCAAGGCTTGGACTGCAAATAATAAATATGCTTCCGAAAATGGTACTCTTCCTGTCGAATATTTCTCAATTACTCGAAAGAAAACCGAAGAACGTGCTGACAGAACTATTTCAAAATTCAGCTTAATGCTGTTTGATTTTAATAGCCCGGATGTTTCCGAACTGGATCAAAGAGTGATTTTGAACAGTATTATTCCTGAAATCAAGTTCAACTCTACTGTACAGATTTATGGTTATACCGATTTAATTGGCGATGCTGATTATAATAAGAAACTTGCACTGCAGCGTGCTAACAGTGTTCGCGATATTTTGCAAAACAAAGTTAAAGATGCTAAGTATGAAGTTTTTGGTGTCGGTGAGAGTGTACAAATATTTGACAATAAAACTGCTGCCGGAAGACAGTTGTCCAGAACTGTTCAAGTATATGTGATTACACCTAAGAACTAATAATAATCATTTGTTATAAAGCGTTGTTCAGAAATTCTACTTAACTGAACAACGCTTTTTCTTTTGAGTTATTATCAAAATTAGATTTTGGGAATTTCGGAAGTTAGCTTGGGATTTATTTAACCCAATTTGCAAATCAGCAACTTTTTGCCTTCATTTTTGAAAAAAGGGACACCAAGGAAATCAATTTGGATTTCTTCAACATGTAAATTAGGATATTTTATTCTTGCCGACTTAATTTCCTCTGTCAAATCTCCTCCTTTCAATAAGATGATTTTGCAGTCTTTTCTTCTCAAACCGTTTGTCCATTCAATTAAAAATTCAATTTTTGCGACGGCTCTTGAAATAATATAATGGAAGTTGTTTCTGTATTCCGGAATATTCGATAAATCTTCAACACGAGTACATAGTGCTTTAATCTTACGCAATCCTGTATGTGATGCAAGCATACTTGCTATCTTTATTTTCTTATTAATCGAATCAACTAAAAGTAAGTCAATTTCAGGACTCGCTATTTTTACGGGTATTCCCGGTAATCCGCCACCTGTTCCAATATCAAGTACTCTTGATTTAGGGGCAAAATCAACATACTTGACAATTGATAGACTATGAAGTATGTGCCTTTCAAAAATATTATCCTCATCTTTGCGTGAAATTAAATTGACCTTAGCATTCCAATATTTTAGTTCGTTTTGATATCTTTCGAGAGTTCGTAATTGCTCTAAGTCAAGAACGATATTGTTTGTTGAGCATGTTGTCCAGAATTTTACCGAGTCCATAGTTAAATTTATAATTTTGAAAAATTTATTATCACTAAAATACAAAATTGATGATTAGTATAGACAAAAACAAGATACCTTTTTTTTCAGTAGTGATTGCTTCGTATAATAGAAGTGCTAAGTTGGTCAGAGCATTAGATTCCCTACTGAATCAAAATTTCGATGACTGGGAATGTATAATTGCAGATGACGGCTCAGATGACGGTACATTTAATCTGGTAAAAACATATTGTGACAATGATAAACGTTTTCGCTATCTTTATCATAGTAATCGTAAGCAGGCAATGACAAAAAATGCCGGAATTCTTGCTTCCTCTGGATACTTTGTAACATTTTTAGACTCTGATGATGAGTACGAATCATCTCATTTATATCTAAGATACAAATTATTGACTCAGAATCCCGATGTTGAGCTGTTGCATGGGGGTGTCAGGATAATAGGAAATGAGTATGTTCCTGACATTAATAATCCGTCAAAGAAAATTCATTTGAACAAATGTGTCATCGGAGGCTCTTTTTTTATTTGTAAAGATGCTGCTCTGAAATTCGGTGGATTTGACGACGTGGAATATGGTGATGATAATGTCTTTTATAATAAAGCAGTTAAGCATGGATTGGTCGTTGGCAAAACCGAATATCCTACTTATATTTATCACAGAGACAGTGAGGACTCACTCTGTAACATAAGGTTAGTGTAATGATTACAAAGAGAAAATTCCCAAAAAATCTCAGTAATGAGAAATCAAGAATGGAATTAGTAATTACAAGACTTCGTGAATTATATCCTGATGTTAAGATACAATTAGATTTTAAAAATCCCTTCGAATTATTAATAGCAACAATTCTTTCTGCTCAATGTACGGATAAGAGAGTAAACCTTGTAACAAAGGAACTTTTTAAAAAATATCTTGTACCTGAAGATTATTTGAAAGTACCTGCTTCAGAGCTCGAAAGGGATATATTTTCTACAGGTTTTTACAAGGCTAAAGCAAAAAATATACGAGCCGCATGTGAAATATTAATTGATAAATTCGGAGCTGAAGTTCCCGACACTATGGAAGAATTATTATTGCTGCCAGGTGTAGGAAGGAAAACCGCCAATGTCGTTCTTGGACACTGCTTCGATACTCCCGGTATTGTCGTAGATACCCATGTTTCACGAATTTCTAACTTGCTCGGATTTGTAAGTACTAAAGATGCTGTAAAAATTGAATTTAAATTGATGAAGTTAATCCCTAAGGACTTATGGGTTGAATTTACACATTATTTTATTAATCACGGCAGAAATACTTGTATTGCAAGACGGCCTAAATGCCAAGAATGTGTGCTTTCAGATATTTGTCCCGGTTCAAGTGCATAGTCTATTTTGAAGATATTATCAGTTGTATTATTTAAATTCTTAAATAATTCCCTATGAATAATTATTAGTATTTGAGGTTAATTGAAATTCAAAAAAGCGGTTGATACATCAATGCAAATATCAACCGCTTTAAATTAATTAATCAGCAACTAAGTCAGGAATTTTTTTGGTATTTATGAGTACCC
>JBAYPL010000153.1:0-6779 GCA_041677745.1 Kapaibacterium sp. (SeqCode) | reverse complement strand
TTGCAGAAATAAACCCGCCGATATCATCGCTATTATCGTCAAGAGTCCCGCGTTCATTGTAATACATCAAACCAAGTCCGGTTATACGGCTCCCTCCTACCCATTTTGTACTGTTTAAATCAATACCTAAAGTATAGAAGTGACGTTGTACAGGATTTCTGACATTATTAAACCCGTAAGAGTTATACTCTTTGTCAAATGCAATGAGCGAAGCACCCACAGACTGCTCACCGAGAACCGGTGTCCAAATATTATTTTTACTGTCGAATCTTGGTTTACCGCAAACAATATATGAAGGATTTGCAGACAAACCGAACAACTTAGAATTAGATGTGTCGAAATGACGAAAATTGTATTCATCATCGTCTTGTTCAATTATCAACAGTCCTCTGCCATAGCTTGCTGCAGCTAATCTGCCATCGGGCAGAGGCGTGATTGCATGATAGTTGTTAGTTTTGATTTCAGGGTATTTTTCCAAATCGAAATTTTTCCAAGTAATGCCATCATATTTAGAGAAGCCTCTACCATTAGGGGCAACATCTGTGGCTACCCATAGATTACCGTCTTGATCTACTGTTAAATCGGTAGATGTATTCAAAAGTGGTGAGTCAGGTAAAAAGTGTGAATATTCACCATTTAAATAAAGTCCAATTCCATTGTTATTGTAAATTATTATAAAACCATTATATTCATTATTACTATAATGTAGAAATCCGTTTATCTGACCGGGGTGTTGAATTTCAATTCTGGACAAATCGTACTTAAAAACATCAAAAATTGTTGAAAAATACATTTCATTGGTATTATTTACTCCCAATGCAGTTAAATTAAATTCACTTCGTTGGTACTCTTCGAGTTCTCCATCAACAAGTTTAGTAATAAATTTATCCGACATAGCATAAACAGTACCCTGATTTATTATTATATCTTTTATAGAGGATTCAAATAAACCGGGGTTAGATTTTATACCAATCCAATTAGATGGATTTGCCAGAGTTGTATTAACGTCAGCAAATGTAATTCCGTCATTTACTGCTACCCATATAGTATCGTTGTGTATAGTTATTTTGTTTGCAGGGTTATTGGCATTAAAGTCAGCAAATCTCTTTGCGGTTTCAAGGAATACATTACGTTTGGAATCAAACACAGCGACTCCGAAGCCTCCCGCGATAAAAACATTATCACCATGAAATGCAAAATCATTAATAACAGGATTAGCGAATTTCTGATTATAAATATCGGTTATATGAAGCCACTTACCATCCGGTTCAAGAATATCTACAATGCCTTCGTTACTTCCGGTATATAATCTACCACTTTTTTTATCAGATTTAAGAGCAGTAATATTTATGTTGAGCATCTGGTGGATGTTACGATACACTTCAAAATCACTTCCGTCAGGATAAAATGAATAAACACCTCCTGAGGAAGCAATCCAAATTTTACCCTCATCGTCAATTTCAAGAGCTTGTGAATTTACAAGCGAAGTATGGGCTTTCCAGTTATCAAGTCTGATTTGAGAATACAAATTACTTGAAAGCAATACAATTATGCAGATAATTGTACATATCGGACGAGCTGTAAACATTATTTTTTGCCGAAAAATTGTTGAACATCATTGAAAACTTGATTCGATATTATGCCGTTTTAAAATACTACATAGATTGTAATAACGATGACATTTCTATCGCTGAGACTGCTGCCTCAAAGCCTTTGTTACCCGCTTTAGAACCGGCGCGTTCTATGGCTTGTTCAATTGTATCGGTAGTGAGAACACCGAAAATACATGGTACTCCGCTGTCAAGATTCACTTTTGCTATTCCTTTAGTCACTTCCGCAGCGATATAATCGAAATGCGGTGTCGAACCTCTGATTACCGCACCAAGAGCTATGACGGCATCATACTTTTTGCTGTCCGCAAATTTTTTAACTATGAGCGGAATCTCATAAGCACCGGGGCAATAGGCAATTGTTATTCTTGAATCATCTGCACGATTTCGCTTGAGCGCATCCAAAGCTCCGTCCAGTAGCTTACTTACGATAAATTGATTCCACCTCGATACTACTATGGCAAATGATTTATTTGTAGCATCAAAATTACCTTCTATTATTTTCGGCATAAATTATTTCCTCAATCTTTTTTATTTCAAAATTTTTAGCTTATTTTTATGTTCTAATATGTTTACAATTTAAATAATTAAATTTACTATTACTGTGCATCTTTATTTTACTTAGTCGAATAAACAGTTGTTTTAACTTAAACGGATTTTTTATGATTAAATATTATGTATCATTACTTTCAATGATATTACTTGTAAGTTCTTGTAATGCAGATACAAAGAACGACAATTCAAACGGCTCGTCCGATGTAAAACTTACAACTTCCATGGATACTGTTTCGTATATCTTAGGTGTTAACCTCGGTACACAATTGAAACAAGACAGCTTATCACCTAACCATAATGCTGTTGCTATGGGGGTTAAAGATGCTATGGATGACAAGGTTAAGATTGACGAAGCTAAGAGGAATGAGGTTCTTCAAGCTTTCGTCGCTGATATGCAAGAAAAATTCAAGAAAAAACAAGAAGAGGAAATGGAAAAAATGAAAGCATCAGGCGCTAAGAATCTTGAAGACGGTAAAAAATTCCTTGCCGAAAATAAAAATAAAGAAGGAGTAAAAGTTACCGCATCAGGTCTTCAGTATAAAGTCATCAACCCGGGTTCAAGCAAGAAACCTAAATCTACTGACGAAGTAACGGTTCATTATAAAGGCACCTTGCTTGACGGTAAAGTGTTTGACTCGAGCTACGACAGAGGTGAGCCTGCTCAGTTCACACTAAACGGAGTAATTCCCGGCTGGACTGAAGGTTTACAGCTTATCGGAGAAGGCGGAAAGGTGATTCTTTATATTCCTTCGGAATTAGCTTATGGCGAACAATCAATGGGTAATATTATTCCACCAAATTCAACTCTAACTTTTGAAGTAGAATTGATAAAAATCGGCAAATAATTCTCATTTTGATTATACTGCTTTTTTGCGACTGTCCGATAAATTCTTATCGGACAGTTTTTTTTTCACAAAGCAATGAAGAGACATTCTTTATTTGAATAATTGACATAGTATAATGATTAGGAGTTAAAAGGTGGATTATCGTTTTTTGCTTTCGATTCATTTGAAATCTTCGACTTATAGTTTTCAAGCTTCTTTGCAAGAATATCATCACTAAGTGCGAGAATGGACAAAGCAAGTAATCCGGCATTCTTACCCCCGCCGATAGCCACTGTCGCTACCGGTACTCCCGAAGGCATCTGGACAATGGAGAGCAATGAATCCAAGCCATACAAGGCTTTAGATATTACCGGAACACCAATCACCGGTATAGTTGTATATGAAGCGGTCATTCCCGGCAAATGAGCAGCACCTCCAGCTCCTGCAATAATTACCGATATACCTCTTTGCTTGGCAGTCTTTGCATAGCTTGCCATATCATCAGGAGTTCTGTGTGCACTGACAACTTTGATTTCATAATCTACACCGAACTCTTTGCATACTTCTGCTGCCGGTTGAAGAGTTGGAAGGTCTGAGTCGCTTCCCATTATTATTCCGATTTTTCCCATAGTTCTACTCTAAATTGATTCAACTTTAAACACAAAAAATTTAAGATAATACGTTTCCGGCATTGAGCTTAAAACCGGATGATCAGGTGAATGGTACCCCCTATGAACAATTTTCAATTGACGGTTCATCTTTGCTGCCGCATTTTGTATTAAATCAAGAAAGTCATTTTCGGATAAATGGTGTGAGCAACTTGAACTTACCAAATACCCTCCGTCATTAAGAATATTCAAGGCGATTTTGTTAAGTTTATGGTATGCTGATATTGCGGTTTTGATTGTTTTCTTGCTCTTTGTGAATGCCGGTGGGTCAAGAATTACAATATCCCATTTTTTATCGGCATTTATTGCATCATTCATGTATCGAAATACATCAGCAATTTCAAAATTTACTTTTAATTTGTTAATTTCAGCATTTCTGCGAGCTGATTGAATGGCTTGTTCGGAAATATCTATGGCATCTACCGACAAAGCACCCCCCAAAGCCGAATTGAGTGCAAATCCCCCTTGATTTGTATAGCAGTCCAAGACTTTTTTACCACGTGAAATCCCTGCGATGAATTGACGATTAAATCTTTGGTCTAAGAAGAAACCGGTCTTCTGTCCAAAGTCAACAGAAATAATATATTTAATACCGTTTTCGGTAATTTCAATATTTTCATCAGATTTACCATAAAGCAATTCATCATTATTCGGCAGACCTTCAATTTCTCTAAGTCTGGAGTTTGTACGAGTTATTATGCACTTGGTGTTAGGAAATACTTTTAACAATGCTTGTACAACAATTTGCTTTCTTGTTTCAATTCCGGCAGATTGAATTTGCATTACGAATGTATCATTATATTTATCAATAATCAGTCCCGGCAGATAATCTGACTCTCCATATATCAAACGCATAGATTCATTACCGGTAAAGAAATTTAATCTGTAAGAATATGCCGAATAAATTCTCGCAACAAAAAAATCCAAGTCCGGTTCTCGATTGCTTTTGAGTAATCTTACTGAAATCAGGCTGTTAGGGTTAAAAAAGCCGACACCGTAATTATTTCCATGACTGTCAATTACTTCAACGACTGTCCCACTCTCATAATCTGGGATTTTCTCCAATTCATTACTGAATATCCACAGATAACCTCTTCGGATTTTTCTTTCGGCATTCTTTTTAATATATACTTTGTTCAAATTATTTTTCTTCTAAAAAATACTATTTTACGTTTCAACACTAAATATCTTGTTATTGATTATGTTTAATCTACTCCGACACATACAAAATCAAATATTACTTTATCAAGAATAAACATCTTCTGATATTTTATACAATACATGTAAAATTTGCTTTTAATAACGGATTATCACCATCAATCTAATTCCATATATTTTAAGCAATTTAGTCAGACATGACAAAAAAAATAAGATTAAACAAAAATAATTTGTAATTGATGGATAAATTAGTTAATTTACGAATTATTGGTTGCATAATTTCTGGTAATTTTATGAAATATATCATACTTATATTACTGTCTGTAGCATTGGTAACAGATGCATCATCACAGAAAATTGAGATATTTGACATAGATGATTCACAATTTCCGATTATGAAAGCAAAATTTTTTGCTTTTGATTCTACGGGTGCTCAAGTAACTGATTTGAGTCCCGAAGATTTCAACATAAGAGAGGATGGACAGGACAGAAACATCATATCAGTACATTGCGATACTAAGGTTGTACTCGAGCCTGTATCAACCGTTCTGGTGATGGATGCATCCGGCTCAATGCGACGCAGGAACATACTTCTCGCCCAAGCAGCAGCAGCAGCATGGATTTCTGCGATGCCGGAAGGAGAATCAGAATGTGCAATCACAGCTTTTGACAATATAAATTATTTGATACAAGATTTTACAAACATCAAACCTTTGCTTTTAGAAAAAGTACGCGAGCTTTTCGCAAACGGTGGTACAGATTATAATGCAGCTTTTATAGACGAAATGTACGGAGCTTTACTTGTATCAAAGAATGCCCAACATAAGAAGGTTATAGTTATCATGACTGACGGAAGACCTACTAACGAAGTACTTGAAGATGTAATAACTGATGAGGCAAAAGAGCAAAATGCCGTAGTATTTGCTGTAACCCTGGGAATGCCATGTCCCGATGTATTAAAAAGAATCACGGAACTTACCGGTGGTCAATGGTTCGAAGATGTGAGCACCCCTAAAGAAGCTTCAGATATTTACAACCAAATTCTTAAAATTGTACAGGGTGCCGAAGCATGTGAAATTGTATGGGAAAGCGATATATCTTGTAATACTGGCGAACGAGTAGCCGATGTTGATTTCTATCCTTTCAATACACATAAATTTATTTCATACGAGCTGCCTCAAACTGCAGTTTCTGGTGTATCAGCTACACCAAATTCAGTTTTTTTTAGAAATATTTTACCCGGAGTTTCAAAGGATACAACGTTAACAATAACAGCCTCGAGCGGCGATATGATAGTCTCTGAGATAGTCTGGGACAACCCTGCATTTGAAGTCATCCCTACTTCATTTTCTCTTAAAAAAGGTGAAAGTCAAAAAGTAATAGTACGATATACCGCACAGTCAGGAGGAAAATATGTTTGGGCAAGAATGGATGTATTTAACAATCTATGTCCCCTACAATTCTTTGTAAGTGGAGGTTTTGAAGGCAAAAGACCGGAGGAAAGTACTTTAGAAATACTTCACCCGAACGGTTCCGAAGTCTTTGTTGCCGGCAATGACACAGTAGTTGCTTGGGAGGGTATTCCCGAAACCGACAAAGTAAAACTCGAATACAGTATTGATAATGGGATGTCATGGAATTTAGTAGCCGATGAAGCAAGTGGATGTCAATACAAATGGGAACGAATACCTACTACACCGAGCGACAGATGTCTTATGAAAGTTACTCAAATTAGTGATGAGGATGACAAGCAAACAGAGTGGATAAAAGAATTTGGAAGTGGTTTCTACTACGAATATCCGGAAAAACATACCGATATATCAATGGATATTTATGGAAATATGTATGTAGTAAGTCAATATAATGGCAATATTAATATTGGTGAGTTTTCATTGATTGCCGAGGGTGAAGAAGATATTTTAATAGCTAAAATTTCACCGAATAAAGGAATAGAATGGGTTACG
>JBAYPL010000152.1:0-6806 GCA_041677745.1 Kapaibacterium sp. (SeqCode) | reverse complement strand
GATTCCACGACCGGTAGTACCAATGGCATTTGAAGTATTTGAAGTTTCACGCAGCTGATCGAGCATCTTGTGATAAGGCATTATCAGATGTGCCTTGTGAGAAATAAATAAACGATCCGATACATCAATGCCATGCTCTTTAAGCATTTCAATTTCATTAGTAAGTGCTACGGGATCAATTACTACACCATTGCCGATGACACATTTAACCTTATCATTCAGGATACCGGATGGAATAAGGTGTAACACATATTTCTTTCCGTCAATGACAATAGTATGTCCTGCGTTAGCACCACCTTGGTAGCGAGCAACAATGTCCGTGCCTGCACTCAGAAGGTCAACTATCTTTCCTTTGCCTTCATCGCCCCATTGTGAACCTACAATTACAGTAACCATTTTATTTTTGACTATTATTATTAATAAAGAGTGTAGAACCTATATGTCTCTACATTTTAACATATCAAATGCAATTTAGGAGCTGATTTATCAGCGCTCAATTGTCATTTGAACATGCGGATAATGCAGATTCAAGGTTATCATGTATAATGAACACTTCATCGAGATGTGTCATAACAAGCAGCTTCATAATCTTGTCAGGTACATTAATCAGCATCATTTCGTAACCACCTTTTGTCAGATTAGTATGTGCATGAGCCAACATACCGATGCCGGTGCTGTTCATAATCTGAACATCACCGGTATCTATGATTATACAAGAGGTGCCGGAATTGACAAGCTCATTTAGTGCATTAGTAAAATCAAGAGCATCATTACCTCCCAGAACGGAGCTTTTAAGCTTAATTATAGCCGTACGGTGATTTTGACTTACATATCTTATGTTATATTCCGGATTTTCCATATTGAACTCTTATGCTTTTGAAGCAACTAATTTTTTCCCGTTCTTCGAAGTATCTACGGATGATTTTTCCGAATGTTCGTGTCTCCACAAAACATAATTGCTTGCGATAAATATTGATGAATAAGTACCGAAAACAATACCAAAGAACATAGCGAATGCAAACCCCTGTAAAACCGGTCCGCCGAATAAGAATAACACTAAAAGCACACATATTGTTGTTGCTGTGGTATTGATGGTTCTACTGAGAGTTTCATTAATACTCATATTCACCATTTTAAAGAAATTCATGCCTTTATGCTTTTCCATATTTTCACGGATACGGTCAAATATTATCACTGTATCATTGATAGAATAACCGACTACTGTAAGCATACCTGCAAGAATAGATTGGTTCAATTCAAGATCTACCAAGCCCAAATGATGAACAATAACAACAACAGAAAAAGTTGCAATAACATCGTGCAGGAGTGCAATGACCGCTCCTACACCAAAATTAAACTCAAATCTGAATGCTATATACACAAGAATAGCAATTATTGCCAGAATAACAGCCCATATTGCATCTAAAAACAATTCGGCACCAATTTTTGGTCCAATCTTGTCAACTTTCAATACTACAATGTCTTGACTTGGGAAACCGGTTTCCAGTGCATTTTTGACATTCTCAGGTCCCTTTTCGGTATCCATTATACGAATCAGAAATTGATTTGATTCACCGAATGATTTTATTTCAGTGCCACTGATTCCGGCATCACCAATCTTGCTTCTGACATCTGCAATGGAAACATCTCCGCTGATTTGGATTGCGATTTCGGCACCACCTTTAAAATCAATACCAAGTACAGGTTGCAAAATAAATGTAGCAGCTAAACCTAGTACAATCAGTGCGATAGAAAATATCGCTACTTTTTTTCTAATACCTACAAAGTTTATATCTGTATTGCTAAAATATTGCATTTTTTTATTTTTCCTTAATTAAATTAATTCCAAATTACGCTGATTTAACTGCTTTGGGCTGACCAAAACTAAAATCGGTCGCACCCTTTGCAAGCAATAATTCAAGCACTGCTCTGGTTATAAGAATACCTGTGAATAATGTAGTAAGAATACCTATTAAAAGTGTAGTTGCGAAACCTTGAATTGGTCCGGTACCGAAGACCAGCAATATGAAAGAAGTGATTCCGGTAGTTATGTTACCATCCACAATGGCGCTTAATGCTTTGCTGAAACCTTCATCTATAGCTGAACGTAGCGAACGACCTTTCGCAAGCTCTTCTCTAATACGCTCGAATATAAGTACATTCGCATCAACCGCCATACCCATAGTAAGAACGATACCTGCAATACCTGGTAATGTAAGAGTACCTTTAAGTGCGGTTAAAACTGCAATTATCAAAGAGATGTTAAGAAGTACAGAGAAATCAGCTATTAAACCAGCCTTATTGTAATAGAAGACCATATAAACCATCACAAGAATCAAAGCTGCAATAGATGCAGTAACACCGGCATTGATTGAGTCTTGTCCCAGAGAAGGTCCAACAACTCTTTCCTCAATGATTTGTACCGGAGCTTTCAAAGCACCAGCCTTTAATACCACCTCAAGCAGTCTTGCTTCCTCAGCATTTGACATACCGGTAATCTGTGATCTTCCACCGGTAATTTTTGCTTGAACGACAGGAGCTGAATAAACTCTTTCATCCAGGACTATTGCAATTCTTTTCTTTAGGTTTGCGCCTGTAATTCTTGACCATTTGTCCGCTCCGTCATCATTCATGGTCATATTTACCATAGGAGCGTTATTTGTAGGATCAAAAGATTGTAAAGCATCTGTAATTACTTCACCGGTTAATTCAGGCTCTCTTTTCAAAGAATAAAACTCGAAAACTTCGATATTTGATTGCTTAAATAATCTCTGGTCGGGCTTTGCTTCAACAGTAATTTTATAATCTATTGGCATTAAAGCTTTGATTTCAGGTCTGATTAAAATTTCATAAAACTTGTCAATCGAATCTTTAACAATTCTAAAAGCAAATTCACCTTCAGTGGGTACTTCATTGGTAGTATAATAATACTCCACCCAACGAGCGTTTTCCTGAGGAGGTACAAAATAAGTGGCAAACAAAGTTGTAAAAGGATGTTCTTCAACATGTTTCTTACGAATTTCATCCTCTGACATTCCTTCATAAGGATTAGTTGTGTCCGACTTAGTAGTATCATTGGCAGCAACAGAAGCTGAGTCCGTCATGGTCGTATCCGCAGGTGGATTTCCCGCTTCAGCAATTTCATTTGCTGACTCTGTAACTGTATCTTTAACCAATTCTGTTGATATAGTATCAACACTATGATTTTTTTTGCCTTTATTCTGTTCGAACAAAAACTTATCAATTCTTGCAAAAGCTCTTATAATATCAGCATTATTCTTAACCAAATGGAATTCAAGTCTTGCTGTTGTTTGAAGAAGATTTCTCATTTGCTCCTGATTTTCAACACCGGGCAATTCAAGAATAACCCTGTTCGAACCGACTTTCTGAATATTCGGCTCGGAAACACCGAACTGGTCAATTCTCTGCCTAATGACTTCTTGTGCTTGATCAATAGCATCGTCCACGTTTTTACGAAGTCTTTCTATAATTTTTTCTTCCGAAGCGTCGCGAAAATCACCGATATCAAAATATGATATCAATGACTTGCCTTTAGGTCGCGCAATCTCGTTGAAATTTTTAAGAAAAATATCGAGACCATCTTGGTCTGAGTTGGCAGCATCTTCATGAGTTTTATTAATCACAGCAGTGAACAATTCATCAAGCGACTCACTTTGAGCTGTTTCTTCAATGAGCTTAATGACATCAACTTCAAGGGTTACATACATACCCCCTCTTAGGTCAAGTCCAAGTTTCAGCTGATTTCTTTTGTAATCAGATAAATCCTGCCCATACAAATTTTTAAACTCTTCAATTATTTGTAAAGAATCTGCAGAATTCGCAGCATTTTGTGCTCGCTCACGAAATTCCTTTTCTTTAGATTCAAGCTGTGAAGCCTGATACGTAGGTATCATAACAGCAATTGCCGCAACAACCGGCAGTATAACCAGTATGAGTTTGCCCCAATTATTTTTCAATTAAATACTCCGTTAAAAACATCAATAACTTATTTTCTACAAAACGCATTTTTAGAGAACTACAAAATTATGTTCTTTTTTGTAAATAATCAAAATATTTTAAAAATATGTTGAAAATTATTTAAATTTCTATACCATAATCAGTCAATTTTCTGTAAAGTGTTCTCTCACTTATACCTAATGATTCAGCTGCAAGCCTTCGATTACCGTTATTTTTTTTAAGAGCAAGCATAATCATTTTTTTCTCCATATCATCCAGTCTCAGAGTGTCAATATTCTGGAGCAACTCATCTTGTGTCCTTATTTCATCTGCAGTCTGAATTTGCATATTATCAACAGAATCATTTAATTTATCAAACGAGAACATCAATTCAAATATATTTCTTTTTACTTCACTTATATCACTTTTAATGTCAAGTAAAGTCTTGAATATCAGCAATAGCTCGTTAGAACCTAACTCGTCTTTGAAAACAGATACAAGCGATTTATCGCTGTCCATATTACGAACAGCATGAGCCGGGAGAGCAGGCGGTATATATTTTCTAAGAATTTCAGGTGTCACAAGAGCACCTTTTTCTAAAGTACATATAGTATCAACTAAATTTTTTAGTTCTCTGATATTACCTGTCCAAGGCAAACTTTTTAGGATGTTCATAGCTTCTTTACTGATACCTTCGAAATTTACATTTAACTTATTACAGGTACGCTCAGCAAAGTATTCAGCCAGCTCCGGTATATCTTGTGTGTGTTCACGCAAGGCAGGAAGTTTTATATGTACAGAATTCAATCTAAAGAATAAATCTCTGCGAAATTTACCTTGTTCAATAAAATTTTCGAGTTCTCTGTTAGTGGCAGCAATAATTCTTACATCAACTTGTTTAACAGATGATGAGCCAATCCTTGAAAACTGTCCTGACTCTAACACTCTGAGTAATTTAACTTGTGTACCGATTGGCATCTCACCAATTTCGTCAAGGAAAATTGTACCATTGTGGGCTGTTTCAAAGAAACCGATTCTTTGTTCGATAGCACCCGTAAAGGCACCTTTCTCATGTCCGAACAACTCTGATTCAAGGAGTGTTTCCGGAATTGCCCCACAATTAACACTGACAAGGGGCATCTTCTTTCTTTTACTTAATCCGTGAATTGCATTTGCGAAGACTTCCTTCCCTGTACCGGTTTCACCTGTTATCAATACAGTCAAATCAGTAGGTGCGGTCTGGATTAATTTTGTAACAGCCTCATCAATAAGATTTGATTCGCCGATAATACCAAATCGTTTTTTTATTTCATAAAGAAATTTACGCTCAAACTCGTGACTCTGCATCTGGACTACTCTTCCAATCCCTGTTTCTTCGCCCATTCTTCCCAGCCTCCGGAGTAAATATAAGCTTCTAAGCCGAAGCTGATTAGAATTTCAGCAATTTTATGACTTGAGTCACAAGCACCGCCATCACAATAAACAATAATTTTTTTGTCTTGCGGTAAATCAAGGACTTTGTTCATAACGACTGCTTCATCATCATACGGGAAAATATTTATAGCATTACCGATATGCTGATTATTATAAAAATCCTCAGACCTTGCATCAATTATCATGAACTCATCATTATCAACGAGTTTCAACATCTGCTCATAAGTAACAGTTTCTTCTCCATCAAGTTCAATATCTTTAGAATGCACATCTTTTGAACCGAAGAGAACATCATCACTTAATTGTGCCAATTTCTTTTTCTTATAGATTAGGGATAGCGGTTTCGGCTGAGAAAAATTATATACAATTCCCAATATCAATGCACAAGATAAAATAACCAAGACTTCTTTCAAATTTACTTTCATAATACAAACTTCAAAAACCTTTACTAATCCTTATTTTACTATAAGCTTCATTTATCAATTTTGCCTGTTTCTCAGATTTTTTTCTGATAGATTCGTCAAATTTAGCAACTTTATCCGGATGATACTCTTTCATTTTAGATTTATATGCTTGCTTGATATCTTCGATACTACCTGAATGTGGTACACCAATAATGGAATATGCTTCAATTAAATCTTCGGACAAATGATTTTGATTTACGTAGTCATCCTTGGTCGCTGTATTAGATTTTGAGTCGGAAGAATTATTTAGTTCATCAATAATACTTTTCAGTTCATCTTCTTCATCATTGAACAAAAACTTATGATTTACGGAACTACTCGTATTAAAATTTGCTTTGAATATTTTAGACAACCTGTTCAATATTTGCATTTTAATTCTCAATTATAGATTTTTGGACCATTTCTGCATCCAATTGATTCATCAAAAAAGAATCACTGATATCAATCAGGATTTCCAAACGTTCAAAAATATTATTTGTTTTAATATCATCCGATAAATATTGATTTCATTATCACTTTTATCGTCTCAATTACCATAATTCTCAATTCAATTTCCAAAATTATTCTTATGAATCCATGTCATAAAGATATCATCAATGTTCAATGTTAAATTTATTATTCAATTCTTCAATACTTAAACCACTGCTCCTTGATATTATTTCATCACTCAGTCCAAGCTTCTTGAGCTCTCGAACCATCTGTATTATTGCTTCGTGCTTACCGATTTCTATGCCTTCTATTCTGCCTAATTCTTTACCTTCGGATATGCCTTCATCTTTTCCGGCTTGGTAGCTTTCTTCGGTTGCGGTGTCTATTACATTCTTCATGTCACGATATACCTTCAAGCTATTCTCATAAGCTAAGTTTTCTTCTCGGGTGAATTTTGATATTTCCGCCAATTCAAAAAATTTACGGAATATCTTTTCTTGTAAGGCTATCGGGCGTTCCGAT
>JBAYPL010000151.1:0-6815 GCA_041677745.1 Kapaibacterium sp. (SeqCode) | reverse complement strand
ATTCCTGCAATATTGTTTATGGAGCCGTTAGGATTGGAATTCATTACGATTTCTCCACTTTCGTTTGCATATCTGAAAACAATACGATTTGAACTTTCCAATTCATCTATTACATCAGAATCTGCAAAATAATTACCGTCACCGTGCGCAATCGGTATTCTCAGTAAGTCTCCATTCTTAATAGTTGACGTGAAAGGAGTTTTGTTGTTCTCAACTTTAAGAAACACATCTTTACAAATAAATTTCAAGTTGTTGTTCCTGAGTAAGGTGCCGGGCAACAATCCTGATTCCGTCAGTATTTGGAAACCATTGCAGATACCTATAACATATTTCCCGGATTTTGCAAAATTTATTACTTCGTTCATAATCGGTGAAAATCTTGCAATAGCACCACAACGAAGATAATCTCCATATGAGAATCCGCCCGGTAAAATCACGCAATCAACATCAGAAGGAATACTTCCGTTCTTGTGCCATAAGTATTCAGCATTTCCATTGCTTACAAGAGAAGCACTGTGGAATGCATCATGGTCACAATTAGAGCCGGGGAAAACTACGATTCCGAATTTCATAATTGAATTTACTCCGCTGTTTCTTCGATTGAAATTTTGAAATCCTCAATAATTGGATTAGCAATTAATTTATTGCAAGCTTCTGTTACGCGTTTTAAAGCTGAAGCGTTGTCAGTCGCCTTAATGTTGAGTTCAACATACTTTCCGATTCTTACATGCGAAATATCGCTGTACTCTAATGAATGGAGTGCATGTTCAATCGTCTTTCCCTGAACATCAAGGATATTCTTTCTTAAAGTAATATTTACTTTAGCCAAAAAACTTTTCATTTTATTACCAGTAAAAAAATTATCTATGTAAAACTGTCAATTCATAAAATTATTGCATTTTAAAATGGAGTAGGCTCTGATTCCTCCGACTCATCAAGTTCATCTTCCGGTTCCTTGCTTTCTCTGATAAATGTAATCAAATGTCTTATGATACTTCCGATAATATAAAATGCCATAGCTGCAAATATATATTTTCCGAGTGATACGATTGATACAATAAGACCTATTATGAATAAAATAGTTACAACAGGTCTTTGTTTAAATGATTTAGCTGACGGTCTCGGAATATTGTCAAACTTTACCGTTGAAATCATAGAATATGATATCAACAGTACCAAAGCAAGGTAAAAATAGTTGATTATTCCGTCAGTAAAGTATGAATATGTGTCCGAGAAGATGACAAAAGATACAATTGTCAGGGCTGCCGATGGTATGGGTAGTCCTTTGAAATATATTTTGTCTTCATGATTTGTAAGTTGAATATTAAATCTTGCTAGTCTTGCAGCACCGGATAATGCAGGCAAAGCCGCCAACAATATTCCAAACTCGTTGAGTTGATAGAAATATACATTATACAACATAAACGAAGGGGCAACACCAAAAGAAACAACATCACATAACGAATCCAATTCAGCGCCAAACTCGCTGGCAGCATTGATGAGTCTGGCAACCAGCCCATCAAGCATATCGAATATCGCTGCTATCAGAATAAACAAAGCACCACGCTTTAAATCACCTTGTGAAATATACACTATCGCCGCAAAACCGGAGAACAGGTTCACTAAGGTTAGTAGATTTGGTACAAGCGACTTGGTAACTCTTAATTTTTTCATTCGACATAGTGTAATATTTTCATTCTCAAAAATAAGATAAAATAATCAATCGGCAAACTTATTTCATACGAGCGATGATTGTTTCACCGCCGACTACTCTTTGCCCGTTCTTTACTAAAAAATCAGTACCTACCGGTAGATAAACATCCATTCTCGAGCCGAATTTCATCATGCCGATTTTTTGACCTGAAGTTAATTTATCGCCTACGTTAATATCGCAAACAATTCTGCGTGCAAGTATTCCTACAATTTGCTTGAACACTACCTTACCTGCAGATGTTAATACTCCTGTCTTACTGTGTTCATTTAATTCGGATGATTTTGGGTGATATGCCACGAGATAGTCACCGGGATTATATTTGTAATATTCAACACTTCCACTTACCGGACTACGATTTACATGTACATCAAGCGGAGACAGAAAGATGCTTATTCTGACGGCTTTACCGCCAATGTAATCTTTCTCTGTTTCTTCGATTATTTCAACTACTTTTCCGTCAGCAGGCGAGAGCACTATCTTATCATTATTCACAGATTCGGCTGGTATATTTCTTTCCGGGTCTCTAAAAAAAACAAAAGCAAATATGAACAATACCACACCAAGTGACAGTGGGACGTAATTAAACCATGTTTTCGGTAAAAAAGTACCCAAAGCAATTAGTAATAATGAAATTACGATAATTGCTATAAAGTTATCCACACCATATTTAGTTATCAACATATACCATCCATAAGTGAAATAATTAATAAATATTTTTGTTGTCAATATGTAAATTTGTAATTTTACCTTTTCAAACAGTGCAAAATAATAAAATGTTTTTTAATATCATATATTGGGCATAAAAAATGGAGTTTACTGTATCACTTGTTGATTTTAAAAACGTATTGCAAAAGTTGCTTCCTGCAATACCGCCGAAGTCCACGGTACCGGTCTTGGAGCATATTTACATGAAATTAAGTCAAGGCAGACTTCAGTTAGTTGCTACCGATCAAACCATCACAATCATATCGTACTTAGAGGTATTAAACAGTAGTGAAGGTGCAGTATTGGTGCCTGCCAGAATGCTGAATGAAATAGTAAAGGCTTTGGGTAACACAACAACTTTGAATTTTATTGTTAATCCTGATAACTTTGAAGTGAAGCTCTTTGCAAATAAGGGAGAGTACGAAATGAAGGGCTTAGACCCTGATGATTATATTGATATTCCACAACTCTTTGACATAGAAAAACCGGTTTATGACGAAAATGATGGTTTAGCTACAAATCAAAATAATAGGGCGGAGTTTACCAAATCACAAATATCAAAATTAGCAGAACAAACTATATACTGCGTTTCGTCCGATGAATATAGAATTGCTATGACCGGAGTCTTCTTTCAATTCCGTGAAAATTATGTAAATGCAGTTTCTACTGACAGCTTCAGGCTGTCACGCTTTACCGTTCAATCGGATAGACCTGTGTTCCCGCAGAACTTTGATTTGTTGATACCTGCCAAATCTCTTGAAATATTGAAGAAAGCTGATTCTGACGTGGTAATGACAACTGTCGAAAACTTTGATAAAATTACTCATGTCAGATTCGATATGGATAACACCATATTTTTGACAAGAGTACTCGATGATAAATTCCCACCTTATGAATCTGTGTTGCCGAAGTCAAACGATTTATTCCTCATTGTTGATTTATACGAATTCGAGAACGCTATAAAGCGTGTTTCGCTTTTCGCACATGAAAAATCAAAACAAATAAAATTCATGATTGAACCTGATTTACTGCATATCTATGCAGAAGACGAAGATTCGGGCAAACACGGGAAGGAAACCATCAGCTGTGACTTCAACAGAGATAATTTCAATGTTGTGTTCAATTACAAATACATTCTCGAAGCTCTGGAACATATTGACCCTAAGGATACCAATGATAACTTGGTATATTTGACATTCTCTGATTCCACAAAACCTGCTTTATTGCTTCCGAGTTTAGATAGCCAAGAAACATTGATGTTGATTATGCCGGTGAGAATTTCTTCTAATTAAATTTGATATTATATAATTAATCAAGTAAACTCCGCATTTCTCTACCTAATGTAAATGCGGAGTTTGTTTGAGTTTGTTATTACAATTTTTTTTAACATTATTACTTATTCAAATTGAGAATACTCGAACTTTATATTGAAAATTTCAGAAATCACGTCAAGACAGAAATTCTGCTTAATGCAGATTTGAATGTATTCTTCGGGTTAAACGGAAGCGGTAAAACAAGTATTCTTGAGGCAGTCTCGGTAAACAGTTTATCCAAAAGTTTTCAATCGGTAAATGACTCCTCTCTTGTTCAAAAAAATCAGAATAAGTTTAAAACTTCATTTGTTTCGCTAAGTGATGTAGAAGTTCCTTATAAGGTAAATGTCGAATACAGAACAGGTACTCGAAAAAAAATTTACGGTTCTTATGGTGACAACCTGAATCCAAAGGATATTATCGGAATCGTACCACTCGTAATACTTTCTCCTGACCATAAGTCACTGACTTACGGCTCTCCGCAGGATAAGAGACAATTTCTTGATATGGTACTGTCGCAATCAGGTAAGCAATATGTTGATGAGATACTCAAATATAAAAAATATCTTAAACAACGCAATTCCATACTTGCTAAATATCGTATAGATAATACGATAAACAAGGAATATTTTGATATATTATCAGATATGTTCATTAATTCAGCAGTTGAAATAATCTTTAAAAGAATGAATTTCATTCGTGATTTCAAGAAATATTTTTTGGAAACGTTTTCAAGAGTAAGTATTAATCATGAGACTCCGGACATTGAATACAACCCTGATACAATTGGCTCTGAGCTGGTTCAAAAGAAATCGGATATTCATGAACTGCTCAAAAGGAAGCAGCAATCAGTAAGCAATCATGAACTCAAAAGAGGATTATCCTTATTTGGTCCTCATCGTGATGATTTAACATTCTTTATTAATGAACTCGATTCTAAAACATCAGCTTCTCAAGGACAGCATAAATCTCTACTTATAAGCATTAAATTGGCTGAATTCAGTTACCTGAAAAACATATTAAATGAAACACCGGTGTTATTATTTGACGATATATTTTCAGAACTCGACGAGGAAAGGAGTAATTCTGTCTTTCAATTGGTAATGGAAAGTTCAGCCCAAACCTTGGTTACGCTAACCAATGCAGAAAGATTTTCAAACAGAATCAGGCAAAACAGCGGATTTTTTGAAGTAATAGCAGGCAAGGTGCTGAGAAATGATGCTGTATGACAGACCTGTGAAAAATCTTCAAGACCTCATAGAACAACTTGTAGAAAAGATGGGGTGGGAGGAAGAATTTGAACTTGCAAATATCAGGAATAATTGGAAAGATATAGTCGGAACTCGGTTTGCTGACGAGTCAAAAGCTGTTGAACTGAAAGATGGTTTACTTCTGGTCGAATCAGAGTCGTCGGTTTGGCGAGCTGAATTATTTTATCGAAAACAAGAAATTATTGAAAAGATCAATTCCATGAAGGGATATGAAATTGTAAAAGAAATGGTTTTTCGCTAAAAATTTCGTAAATTTGTAAGTTTATTATTCACAAAATTTAATTTTCACGATATGAGCGAAGATAAAGAGCTTCAAAGCATTGATTCTGCTTTGATTAACGATAAGGATTCAAATATTAAGACGGAATACAGTGAAGGCAGTATAACTGTACTTGAAGGTCTTGACCCGGTAAGAAAAAGACCTGCAATGTATATTGGGGACGTAGGGGAGCGAGGTCTCCATCATCTCATACAAGAAGTTGTGGATAATTCAATTGATGAAGCATTAGCAGGACATTGTAAAAATATAAACGTTACTCTTCACAAAGACGGAGCTTGTAGCGTAGAGGATGATGGTCGTGGTATTCCAACCGGTCCTCATCCAATCAAAAAGATATCAACACTCGAAGTTGTTATGTGTACTTTGCATGCCGGCGGTAAGTTTGATAAATCATCATATAAAGTATCCGGCGGACTTCATGGTGTTGGTGTTTCTTGCGTCAATGCACTATCGGAATATTTTGAAGTCACTGTCAAACGTGAAGGCAAGATATTCAGACAAATTTATAAGGAAGGAGTTCCCCAGACTGAAGTAGAAATTATTGGTAATTCCGAAAGCACTGGTACAAGGATTTATTTCAAGCCTGACGCTACTATCTTTAAGACAACCACATTCAAATTTGATAAAGTAGCAGAAAGACTTCGAGAACTTGCATTTTTGAATAATGAAGTAACAATCAGATTTACAGACGAAAGTGAAGACATTGTAGATACTTATCATTATAAGCAAGGATTACTCGACTTCATTTCCTATATAGACAGTGATCATAAAACTTTGGTAAACCCGATATTGATAAGTGGTTCCGAATCCGATAATGCTAAAGTCGAAACCGTTGTTGAGATCTGCTTTCAATATAATGGAGGATACACTGAGAATGTGTTGTCTTATGTGAATAATATTAATACCGTAGAAGGTGGTACTCACGTCACAGGATTCCGTTCAGCATTGACAAGAACTCTCAATGCCTATGCTAATAATCTGAATAAAAAATCGAACGGTAAGGTAAATTTAACAGGTGATGACTTTAGAGAAGGACTGACAGCAATTATTTCTGTTAAAGTTGCGGAGCCTCAGTTTGAAGGTCAGACTAAGACCAAGCTTGGTAACGGAGATGTCGAAGGTATTGTGAGAAGTATTGTAAATGACAAACTGTCACAGTTCCTCGATTCAAGTCCCCAAGAAGCCAAAAAAATTATTGATAAAGCTTTGGTTGCTGCTCAGGCTCGAATAGCAGCAAAAAATTCAAGAGATTTGATACGCAGAAAAAATTCTCTTGAAACATCTACTCTGCCGGGTAAACTCGCAGATTGCTCACTAGATTCTCCACATGATACTGAAATATTCATAGTTGAGGGTGATTCGGCAGGTGGTTCTGCTAAACAAGGTCGTGACAGAAAATTTCAAGCTATTCTTCCTCTTAAGGGTAAAATCTTGAATGTGCAGAAATCCGGTCCTGCTAAAGCTCTTGAAAATGAAGAAGTAAAAACAATTATTACCGCCCTCGGTGTAGGCTTCGGCGACTTCTTTGACAT
>JBAYPL010000150.1:0-6819 GCA_041677745.1 Kapaibacterium sp. (SeqCode) | reverse complement strand
TTTTGATTATAGGATTTAGTTGATAAATTCTCCGTTTTTCTCCTTTTCAAAAAGGGATAATGCAAACTAACTGTGTTGTAAATCAGCACGTTATCTGCATCTGCAAAGGGCTGAAGCCCTTTGTTGCAGTATATTGTAACGGAGAGCTTCAGCTCTCCGCCCAAGAAATCTGAATCAGGATATAACCCAAATCCCTCTGTCACTGAGTGACATCTCCCTTTTCAAAAGGGAGAAAGAAACCCAAATTCCCAAATATCTTCTTTCCCCCTTTACTTAAAGGGGGTTAGGGGGATTTGCTTTAATTCTACATCTTAACAAATATTTCTACTCTATCGCCTATCCTGATGAAATACACACAAGCGGGAAGATGAGAAATATCTATAATAATAATATATGGCTATTAGGTCATAGTAAAAGAAACTGCAGAGATTCAGAGTATAAATTGATTATTCATTTATTTATTTAATCATTTTATGATATCTGCGTCAATATGATTTTTAATCATTAGTAAGAATACATGAGATTATTAGTAATTTTGATTTTTATCGCCATATTCATACAAATTGCCAATTCAGCACCTAAGATGGATACCACAAGACAGTTGTTTTATGATGCAGTCAATGATGAGGACAAACTTGAACTTGCAATAAAAGAGTTTGATAATATCATGAAAAAGGAGCCGGCAAAACAAGGAGTTGCTACTACTTATATCGGTTCTTTGACTATGTTGAAAGGTAAACATGCTTTTTGGCCTCATAAACAAGTTGAATTTGTTAATGAAGGTATAAAAGTAATGGATAGGGGATTGGAATTTGAGCCGGACAATCTGGAATCCCTTTTTATTTACGGTTCTACATGTTATTACTTACCTTTCTTCCTCGGGAAAGGTAGCTTAGCAAAAGAAAAATTGAAGAAAATGGTATCGCTTCTGTCTAAAGAACGGATAAATCAATATGATGCAAAGATTATGGTCAATGCCTTGAATTTTATAATTGAAAAAATCGAATTGAGTAAAGAAGAAATGGAAAAAGCAGAATATTTCCTTAAAATACTCAAACCATGAGATTATGAAAAAAAAGGTCGCCGTAATCGGAAGTGGACTCGGGGGTTTATCTGCTGCCTTATATTTATCCGCATCCGATGAATATGACATCACAATATTTGAAAAAAACAGTTATGCAGGAGGAAAGCTCGGCGAAATATCTTCATCAGGTTTCAGATTTGATACAGGACCGTCAGTACTGACCATGATTGAGGTGATAGGAAATTTATTCAGCAATCTATCGTTAAATATACATGATTATCTCGATTTTAAAAGATTGAATACTGCCAATAGGAATTTCTTCTCTGATGGTAGAGTAATTGATACATTTAGTGATTCCAGTAAATTTAAACAAGAAATAGGTAAAGTATGCAATACATCGGCAGATAATCTGAATGCATTCTATAATCACTTGAAAGGAATATATGACAGAACAGCCAATATTTTCCTGTTTACGCCGATACACGAAATTTCATATTTATTAAAACAAGGTAAAATCCCGAATTTATTCGATTTTACAAAGATTGAAGCCTTCAGTACGATTGACAAAGTCGTCGGCAGATACTTCCCAAATCCCAATATACAGCAGTTATTCAGCCGATATGCAACCTACAACGGCTCATCTCCATACTCTGCACCGGGCACACTAAGCATGATTGCTTACGTCGAACTTGTTATGGGTTCATATTATGTTGACGGAGGCATATACAAAATATCACAAGTACTTGGCAACATTGCCCGAAACAGAAATATTAAATTGCATTTGAATACAAAAGTCGAAAAAATTGTCGTAAAATCCGGTACAGCTGCTGCAATTAAGGTGAACGGAATAATTGAGGAATTTGATTATATCATTTCAAATGCAGATGTCGTCTATACATTCGACAAAATGATTGACGAATATGAAAGATTTAAAAGCAGATTGCTACGAAATGAGCCCTCACTGTCAGGTATGGTTTATTTATGGGGGGTTAACAAATCACACGATATTCTTGAGCATCACAATGTGTTTTACTCCGGAGACTATAAGAAAGAATTTGACAGTATTTTCAATCATCTAAGTGTTCCTGATGACCCTACGGTATATGTAGCCATTACATCTAAGCAAAATTCCAATCATGCACCCGTCAGCATGGAAAATTGGTTTGTTCTACTTAATATGCCATATATTGATAATCAGGATTGGGATTACGAGAAGTTTCGAATGAAGGAAATTATATTGAGAAAACTTAACAATCATGGTATAGATGTTGCAAATAAGATTATTTATGAAAAAATTATGACTCCTCGTGACCTGTACTACAATTATTATAGCAATAAAGGCAGTATTTACGGCATATCTTCAAACAGCATGTTCAGTGCATTCAAAAGGCATCCCAATCGTTCCAGGATAGTAAAGAATCTATATTTCGCCGGTGCTTCGGTTCATCCGGGTGGGGGTATTCCGCTAGTAATCTTGTCGGGAAAGCATGCCGCAGAAATCATCAATAGTCATATTAGAAAAATTCTGTGATTGGGGAATTATTACAATAAATAATAAATTCAGAGTAGAAATTTACTATATAATCCGTATCTACGAAATTATTTGACAACAAATCCAAGCACACTTGATAATCTCAGTACCTTAATAACAAGCTATAATGTTTGTTAAGCATTACAAGTAATATTAAACAATATTTTAATAAGTTCTTAAATTTTCGTAATTTTGAGTTTACAATACTTTATAAATTCATAAATAGTATTTATCTAGTTATAATTTTGAAGAAAATTTGCTTAAATGATTGATTAAAGGGTCTGTTATGGCTGAATATGATTTTGTTTTCAAATCTTTCGAGGACATGAGCCCCGAAGATTATGAAAAGATTGGTTTTAAGTCCGGACTTGAAGTTCATCAGCAATTATTGACCGAAAAGAAACTTTTCTGCCACTGCCCGGCAGGTAAGTACCAAACTTCGTACAATGCTGAAATTTTAAGACATATGCGTCCAACTTTATCAGAACTTGGGGAATATGACGGAACTGCTTTGATGGAGTTCAAGACTAAAAAGGACATTATTTATAGAATTCATTACGATACTGTATGTACTTATGAGATGGATGATACTCCTCCGTTTATTATTAATGACCAAGCTCTTGACATAGCGCTGGAAGTAGGCATGTTATTTAACGGATATATTGTAGATGAGCTGCATATCGCTCGAAAACAATATCTTGACGGTTCAATCCCCACCGGATTCCAAAGAACAGCCATAACATGTGTAGGGGGTAAGATACCCTATAAGGACAGAGAGATAAATTTAATTCAAATGTCTATCGAAGAAGATTCATGTCGTGAAGTCAGTGATTTCGGACACAAAAGAATCTATGTAACTGATAGACTGGGCATGCCTCTGATAGAAACCGTAACTCATCCTGAGATGAAAACACCACAAGAAGTAGCTGAAGTAAATAATATTCTGAGAAGACTTGTTCGCTCGACAGGCAGGGTCAGAACAGGAATCGGCGCCGGAAGGCAAGATGTTAATGTATCTGTACGCGGTGGAACGAGAATTGAAATCAAAGGCGTCCCAAGCATTAAAAAAATTCCGTTATTGACCTATAATGAAGCAATGCGCCAGTGGAACCTTCTAAGATTGAAGGAGGTATTAGCTGAGAAGGGTATAACAAGCGAAACATTCAAAGCTGAGTACAAAGATGTCAGTAAACAGCTCAGAAAAACTAATTACAGCCCTATAAGCCAGTGCATAAGACAGGGCGGAAAAGCAAATTGTGTAATAGTCAAGGGATTTGCAGGCTATTTGAAATGGCAAACTCAGACCGATACTTATTTCTTTAAAGAGATTTCTGACCGAGTAAGAGTCATTGCTTGTCTATCATCACTACCAAATATCATTCATTCCGATAATATCGGTGAAAATATTGCTTCAGCCGATTGGAATTCTCTTAGAAAAACAATGGGTGCTTCGCATGAAGATGCTTTGATTGTTGTTTGGGGACCTGAAGAAGATGCCGAGACCGGTGCTAAAGAAATTATTATTCGATGCAGAGAGGTTACAGAAGGTATCCCTTCTGAAACAAGACAGGCACTTCGTGATGGAACAAATGGTTTTGAAAGAATATTGCCGGGTCCGGAGAGAATGTATCCCGATACCGACTTACCACCTGTACCTATTACAGATGAAAGATTGGCAAGGATTCGTAAGCGTATGCCTGAACAAATATGGAAGCGTGAACAGCGCTATCTGAAATTAGGTGTTCCTAATGATATAATAATATCTCTTACTACTTCAAAATATGCAGAACTATTCGATAAAGCTGTAATGGAATACGGAATCAATGCTCCGACAGCAGCAGAGATTCTTATTCAGATTCCTAAGAAATTGAAGAGAGCAGGGTTTAATACGACTCCGCTAGATGAGGAAAAATTCAATCTTATTTTCACTGCCCTTAAAAATGGAAGGATAATTAAAGACGCAGTCTATTCCATTCTGACAGATTTCCTTGCTAACGGGAAATTCATAGAAGCACTTTTCCCTAAACCATGTTCGGATGAAGAAATTCGTACCCGTGTCAATTCAGCATATATTCAAATGAATCATATTGAATTGAGAAATCCTGAAAATAAAAAAGATGTCTTTATGGGATTGGTTATGGAAGGTTTGCAAAATCGAGCAGACCGCAGTGTAGTCAGTAAAATTGTTGATGAAAAATTAAACGGGGGGGCAATCTGATGGATGAGAAAGAATTATTCAAAGGTTATTCGGGTATTACTTTAGAAGTATTGAAAAAGTTTGAAGCTCTTGTTTGGAGTGATATTGATGTAGAAACATCTGACGGTTCATTTTATTCGGGTATCATACTGCCGCGTTCCGAAACTGCCGACGATAAACATTTGGTAATAAAAATGGCTACTGGCTATAATATCGGTATCAGAGCTGAAAAAATCAAAGAGATGAACATAAAAGGCAGAAAAGTAGCCAATTATAAGATTCCCGAAAAAGAATTTCCTTATGACAAGCATAAGCCTCGTGTCAAGCTTTTCGGTACCGGAGGTACTATTGCCAGCAGACTTGATTATAGAACCGGAGCAGTTATTCCTGCCTTCTCACCGGGTGAATTATACGGTTCTGTTCCTGAACTTGCAGATTATTGTAATTTGGAAACGGTGAAGCTATACGGTGTATTTAGCGAGAATATGGGACCTGAGCAGTGGATAGGTACTGCAAAAGCCATTGCAAATGAAATTGAAAACGGAGTACAGGGAATTGTCATAGGACATGGTACAGATACTATGCACCATACTGCAGCAATTCTATCATTTATGATACAAAATTCTCCTGTTCCAATAGTAATGGTCGGTTCACAACGCTCGTCAGACAGACCATCATCGGATGCAGCTCTCAATCTTATACACAGTGTGAAAGCAGCAGCTGAGTCTGATATTGCAGAGGTTCAAGTGTGTATGTTTGGTCCTACTTCGGATATGTACGGATTGTTGCATCGCGGTACAAGAGTAAGAAAAATGCACTCTTCATATCGTTCGACTTTCCGAACACTCGGCGATACGCCGCTTGCAATGATTGATAGAGAGAAAATTACTCCGCTTAGGCAAGATTATCACAAGCGACGTAATGACAAAGAGTTTAAATTATTGCCTTATTTTGAAGAGCGTGTAGGAATTGTTTATTATTATCCGAATATGATGCCGGATATGATTGATTCCATGGTTGAAAAAGGTTATAGGGGAATAGTGATTGCCGGTACAGGACTCGGACATGTCAATAAGCCGCTTTATCCGGCTCTAAAGAGAGCACAAGATGCCGGTGTGGCAGTATATATGACAGTTCAAACACTGTGGGGATATGTGCAGATGTATGTCTATGAAACAGGTAGAGAAATGATGGAGTTGGGTGTCGTTCCAACTGCTAATATGTTGCCGGAAGTTGCTTACATGAAGTTATGCTGGGCTCTGGGGCAAACCCGGGACTTAGATGAAGTAAAGAGAATAATGCTTACTCCGGTAAACGGCGAAATTACTGAAAGAGAGCCGTCCAACGGATACTTGGTAATGCAGGGAGGTATCCCCGAGGTTGAGGAATTTATTTCTAAGTACAGAAAATAAAATTATTTAAAATGTCATAATCTCATAATATAAAAAAACTCCGTAATTATTTACGGAGTTTTTTTATATTAAACATCAGGTATGAATTAATCATCTGCCCCGATTTCGATTACACTTTCGTTGTATATTTCCCCGGAGTTAACCAGATTTCCTTGTACGCAAACCTTGCTTTCTGTTTCAATACTGATGCTGTCATAATTGACTAAATCAATCCCGACAATGAGTTTTGATTCAGACTGAAAATTTAATACACCTGAGATATTAATGAGATTGCCGTTTGTGATTTGCAACATCGAAGAATCTTCCAATCTGATTGAACCGGAATTATGATTTTTAAAATCAAAATTAATATTTTTAAAAACCACAGAATCATTCAAGGTGATTTTTGCACCGTAATTATTGAAATTTGCATTGTTCACACTTGATGTAATTATTAAGCATGAAATTAGAACAAACAGATATTTCATATTATTCCTCCACATTTAACAATCACACGGTTCAAGTTTATTGCTGGCTGAATTGATATATGATGACATAATAAACCAATTATATCCATCAAAAAGCAACATTATCGAATCGTACTGATTTTTAAACTCTATACCCTTGCCTGTTGTACCATCAATAGTTTGACCTGAATTGGGGCAAATTCTAACAT
>JBAYPL010000149.1:0-6855 GCA_041677745.1 Kapaibacterium sp. (SeqCode) | reverse complement strand
CCAATATTGTAAATCTCGATATGAGCAATCTTCCGGCTGCTGTGTATATCTATGTTTGGGAAACTCCTTCGAATAAATACACAGGTAAAATTGTTTTACAACCTTAATATATTCCATTAGTAAGTTAAACGCCCTTTGGACTTGATTCACAGGGCGTTTTTCTTAATGATTGGATAGTTTACCTACTAATATCGGAATATCAATTTGCTAAGTGAGATTTGGTCTGCATAATATGCGATTATTAGAAATATTTGTATCTTTGAAATTAATATAACTAAATTTCTATCCTAAAGTTGTATCATATTTAGAAAATTCCTGAATATACTTACTTTTAATGATGTTATGATTAATTAGATTACCCGTTTTGTCGTACTTGAAAATTGTCGGATCATCACTAAAAATTACTACAATGTTACCATTGCTTTAGCAATATGATTTCGAAATTAAACCGGGGTCATCTTGTTTTGAAATTCCAATGGGAAATTATACGAATGTATCACTAATACTGATATTAACCGTCTTTTCGTATTGAAAATTAATCTCATTGGAACTATCAGAACTGCATGATAGAAAAAGTAATATGAAAAATTGATATAATTTTACCAATTTCATAAATTTTTGATAATATTTTAATGTACATGAACTTTTCAGTTAATAAAAGCCAATTAATCCAGATTTACATCATAAATAAAAATTGATTTATAAGACAATTTATTGCTTTTATAATATTCGAGTATTTGATTATTTAATTCATCATAAGTAATATTATTTCTAATAATTGAATTAACCTCAAAAGGGAAATAATTGATTGAGAGAATTTTCCCGTTAATAACATAATAATTCAAATGAATTCCACCGGCTATATCGTCAAAATTCTCTATCTTTTTATTATTATTTTCTGGAT
This sequence comes from Kapaibacterium sp. (SeqCode), assembly GCA_041677745.1. GTDB lineage: Bacteria > Bacteroidota > Ignavibacteria > Kapaibacteriales > UBA2268 > JANJTB01. Next base: position 5,951 of record JBAYPL010000149.1, on the reverse strand, counting down.
AGAATCTTAGATCCTTTTTGCTTAATATCCAATCACTTTTTATGGAATCATACGACCATATATCATAGAATGAAAGAATACCTGATTTATCTTTGCTTGATTTAACATAACAAACGAATAATGTGCTATCATCTAAGAAGTATGCGGAATTTATCCTTCCAACCAACCAATGCAAACTATCTACAAACGCAACACTGTTTTTATTTAAATCATTATTAAAGTTCTTGAACATGTTTCTAATTTCATTCGAATTGTTAAAAATATTTCCAGATCTTGAAATCACACATGTATCGTTTGTGACAAGGTTAAGTATATTTAATTTATAGTCAATAATTTCAGAAAATATAAATTTATTGTTTTTATAGTCCATATAATGGTTTGGACCGTAATTAACCATCTGAAATGCTGTTGAATTTGAAAATTTGATTTCCATTTCATCTGTGAAATCTAAATTTAATATTTTTGAAATGAAACCAGGTGATTGACAGCGGTTGCAGTATGATTGAAGAATTAATTTGTCATCTTCAACTTTTATTGATTTAAAATTTTCAGTTAGTACTTTTGTGTCAACTAGTTCAGCTTTATCTACCTTGATAATCATTTTAAGTAATGAAAATTGATTTAAAATAAAAAGTGTAGAATCTTGAATCGCTAAATCAATGAACACATCTGTGCGAGGGTAAGGTATTCTGTATTTTAATTTTAACAAATCGGAGAATTCATATATAAAAATTGTATCATTTGTATTTAATAATCTTTTTGATCTATTGAATAGATACAATTTGTCATTAGTAGAAGCAATTCTTAAAAAAGGGAATTGGTTAAGGCTATCATTTAATATAATCTGCTCTTTAAAAGTAAGTACCTCAAATATGTTCTCGTCAGAAATTGAAGTATATACATTAATTGAAAACAACATTAGGATTGATTTTAAAAAGAAAATATGACTTTTCATATGCTCCTCAGTTTAATAATTATCTTGTAGTGCTAATGATAATGAACCGCTACATGGTGGACAAGGCACATCGGCAACACCATGACACATAATAATTGTTTGTATCACTAATGTATTACCAACATATCCTGCTTCAATAAGCATATCTACATCCTTATAATCAGAGAACCAATGAAATGGATTCCACCAACTATGTCCGGAAGTATATCTGGAACATGAATATACTATTTCAGATTGCATCGTTGCGTTTATTGTCAAAAAAAGAATAAAAATCACAAGAATTTTAATTGCAACAAACTTCTTCAATAATAATCTCATAATGTTATCTCCGTTGTATATATAATTGTTAAAAAAATATTTTATAGTGACGGATACATTAATTGCGGCTTATCCTCCACTTTTAACGGACAATCATAAGCAACCTCTCAAATTTTTTGTAAAAACTTGACTATGATTATAGGAGATAGTGAATATAAAATTTTGTTTTTTATTCCGAGTTGAAGAATTTAGTAAGGCACTGATACCTGTGCATTTATTAAAATTATATTTTAGATATTTTATCATTAATATTTAAAATGGCAATATGAACTTTCACAAATCTAATTATATTTAAGATATTCTCCAAATATTTTTTTTTGAAAAATATAAATTATTTCTATTTGTTTCTAAATCTTATATCATGATTCTTAAGATATATTAAATTAAAAGATTAATCAATAACTTTATATCATTTCCAAAATAATTCATTAAAAAATTTTCTTTTACTTCCTCAATAAATTTAACCCCAGCCCGTGTATCAGTCCTGAAAGTATTGATACTGTCAAGAGCAATTTTATAACCTGAAAATGCAAAGAGCGAATCTCCGGCAGCTGTGTATATCTATGTTTAGGAAACTCCTTCGAATAATTACACAGGTAAAATTGTTTTACAACCTTAATATAATCCATTAGTAAGTTAAACGCCATTTGGTCTTGATCCACAGGGCGTTTTTCTTAATGATGGGAAAGTTTAGCTACTAATATCGGAATATCAATTTGCTAAGTGAGATTTGGACTGCATAATATGTGATTATTAGAAAAATTGGTATCTTTGAAGTTATTATTTTGACAACTTAGAACTTTTAGTTGTTTTTTTCGTTAATTAGGAATATAAATCAATATTTGGAGTATTATTAAATGATAAACGGTATTTTCCGCTTCAAAATCTTACTTGTTGCTATAGCAGGATTAATGCTGTTCGGTATTACAGCACACTCTGCAACAAAAGATTTCAATCCGATAGTATTTACAAAGGACTCATTACCAAACGGACTGGTAGTAATATATCAGGTAGATAAAAGTGCACCGGTAGTATCAACTATAATGCACTACCGTGTTGGCTCGAAGGATGAAAATCCTAACCTGACAGGATTTGCTCACTTTTTTGAGCATTTGATGTTCGAATCAACAGATAAAATTGCACGCGGTGAATTAGAAAAATTAATTCAATCTGCCGGTGGTAATTTCAATGCACATACTTCGTTTGACGAAACAGTATATTACATAAACTTACCATCTGACCAACTGCCTTTGGCTTTATGGATTGAAGCACAAAGATTAAGTAAATTGAATGTTGACACAGTGGGCGTCGAAACACAACGCGGGGTGATTCAAGAAGAGAGAAAACAGAGAACAGAGAATCAGCCTTACGGTTCTATGCTCGACAAAATGATGCAAAACCTTTTCAAGGGCGGCTCGTATTCATGGACTCCGATTGGTTCTGAAGAGCACATTGGTACCGCAACAATCTCACAATTCCGCGCCTTTTATGAAAATTTTTACCAACCATGCAATGCAACACTTGTAATTTCAGGTGATTTTGAAATCGAAACAGCCAAGAAATATATTGATTCATATTTTGCCGTTATACCAACTGCTCCCTTACCCAAACGTGAATCTTTTAAGATGCCTCCTCTCAACGGTGAATATACCGAAGAGATTGAAGATGTTCTTGCCAGTCTTCCGGGCTTGTTCATCGGCTATCGTGCACCCTCCTTGAAAGACTCTCTTTACTATGCTGCAAACTTGCTTGCAAGTATTTTGTCAAGTGGTGAGAGTTCAAGACTTTACCGCAAAATTGTTGATGAAGAACAAGAAGCAGTTGCTGTTGATTTTCAAATCATCCCTCTTGAAAAATCCGGTATTTTCCTAATCGTAGGTATCCCCGGTCCTAATAAGAGCATATCTAAGGTGAAAACTCTACTCGATAAGGAAATTGAAAAGTTAACTACCGAAGGTATCAGTGATGAAGAGCTGAACAAGGCTAAATCAATATTCGAAGCAAATTTTGTCAGTTCAAAGAAATCTGCAAGCTCTAAAGCAAGAGAAATTGCTTCTTTTCAAAGCTATTATAATGAACCGAGTTTGATTAATTCGGAGCTTGACAAATTCATGGACGTAAGTAAAGAAGATATACTACAAGCCGCAAAACTTTATTTAAGTACAAATAATCGTGTTGTTCTTACTTATAAACCAGCTACAAAGAATTAATTAAGAGGAAACTGAAATAATGAAAAAATATATTTTAACAGCTGTACTGACTGCATTTCTTACTGCAATCAATATATTTTCGAATGAAATTAATCCAGATGTCAAACCCGAACCTTTGGGTAGTACAGGATTTAATTTCCCCGAATACACGGTTAAGACTCTGTCTAACGGTTTAAAAGTTTATGTCATTCAAGATAAAGAACAGCCAACAGTAGCATTCAGACTGCTTGTAGCAGGTGGTACTTCAATGGACGGCACAAAATCAGGTCTTGCTGAAATGACTGCCGCCATGATGACTAAAGGTACTAAGAATAGGACAGCACAACAAATTGCTGCAAAAGCAGATGGTCTGGGTATTGGTTTGACAAGCTCTGCTACGACCGATTATTATTCGGTTTTTGCTGAGGGTTTAAAAAAACATCAGGACGTAATACTTGATTTAATGAGCGATATACTGCTTAACCCGACCTTCCCGATTGAGGAATTTAAAAAAATTCAACAACAAATGATAGCCGGAATTCAATATGACAAATCAAGTTCTACAAACTTGGCTCAAGGATTAGCCAGAATTGCAGTCTATGGTAAAAATCATCCTTATGGAGCAAACAAAAGCGAACAAAGCATAAGCTCAATAGATGTAAACGACTTAACAGATTTTCACAAGAAATGGATTAAGCCCAATAATGCAACCCTTGCTGTTGTAGGTGATGTCGAACCCGATGATATAGTAAAAGAACTTGAAAAGTTTTTTAAACCTTGGGAAAAAAGTGATGCTCCGGCAATCGAAATTCCTGAACCCACATCAATGCCAAAGGGTATTTACTTCATAGCTCGCAATGGTTCAGTACAAACTTCAATAGCTGTAAGCAGCCTTACAGTGCCCTATAAGCACCTTGATTATGACGGCGTTAATCTTGCTTCAAAGTTAATTGGCGGTTCAAACGGAAGGTTGTTTAATACTTTGAGAGAAAAGTACTCGTTTACATATTCACCCTACGGATACCAAACTTCTTCAAAATATGCTAATAGATTCACTGCTATTGCGGAAGTAAATAAAAGCAAAACCGACTCTTCAATATCAGTAATATTAGGAGAATTGAGAGATATCATCAATAATACACCTGATGATGATGAGCTGAATCGCGTGAAAATATCTCATATCGGCAATTATCAAATGTCTTTCGAGAACAGCTTGTTTATTGCTTCACTGATACAAAACGAAGAATTCTACGGTAAGCAAATCAACGGATTAAAAAACTACACAAAAAAAATATCCTCATTGATTCCGTCAGATATTACAAGTGCCGTACGTAATTATATTAATCCTGATAATGCTATGCTTGTTGTTGTCGGCGATACTTCTATATTGCCAAGCATATCAAAATACGGACAGATTTTCAAGTACGATTCGGACTATAATCCACTCGAAGGAAAAGATGCCGAGTTAACTCCTATTTCTATGTCTGCTGAAAAGCTGATTTCAAATTACGAAAAAGCTATCGGCGGAACAGCAAATGTTGAAAAACTGCAAACACTGAATATCATGAGTATTGCTGAACTTAGTTTCAACGGTCAAACTGCTCCGGGGCAGGTATTGACTCAAAAGAAAACAGGAACAAAAATGTACAATTCATCTGACTTCGGGCTGTTTAAAAATGAGATTTGGGTTGACGGCGAAAATGTATATTCTTCACAGAACGGTGGAGAGTCTATACCACAGGAAGGCGGAGCCAAGGAGAAAGCACTTTTCGAAGCCGAAATGTTTCCTGTACTGTCTTTGAAAAAATACGGATATACTCTCGAAGTATTAGGAAAACAAGGGTCCAAAATATTACTAAGTGCCCGTGACAAAGGTGATGCCGAAACAATTTATTACTTCAATACCGATAATTATCTGCTCGACAAAACTGAAATGAAGGTCGTGGGACCTAATGAAACCTTAGAGGTTTGGAGTATTGTTTACGAGGATTATCGTGAGTTTGACGGCATAAAATTACCCGGAATTCAGAGAACAATATCACCTTCGTTTACAATTAATCTCAGGTCAAATTACGAACTGAACAAAGAGATTGCCGACGAGGTATTTGTACCTCAAAAGTAATCGAATTCAGATTGATTCATGGGAGCCTTGATTTATTAAGGCTCCTTATTTATTTCAATTCATCCCTGAGTTCATCGGCTTCTTCAGACAATTCAGACCATCTGGAGAATAATTCTTCTATCCTGTCACTGTTGGATTTATACTTCGATTGTGTATCAGCACTCTTTTCGTTATCCTTAAAAAAATCAGCATTTTGAAACAGAAGTTCGAACTCGGAATTAATTTGTTCAAGTGAAGCCAATTCTGTTTCAATGCTTTCAATTTCCTTGCTTACTTTTGAGAGCTGCCTTTGCACCGATTTCCTTCTTTCTCTGTCAGTTTGCGAATTCGATGCAGAAGATTTATTTACCGAGACTTCATTTTTTTT
>JBAYPL010000148.1:0-6880 GCA_041677745.1 Kapaibacterium sp. (SeqCode) | reverse complement strand
TCAAAATCCAGTGGGCTCAACACCCGTGCGGGTTCGACTCCCGCCTTCTGTACAAGTATAAAAAAACAGGATATGTTTTAACATATCCTGTTTTTTTATGTTTAGCTGATTATTTGTTCAGAATCATCTTACCTGTAATTACTTTACCATCAACATTTAAATTGTAAATATAAGCTCCCGGAGTTAGGCTGCCTGCTTTGAATAGATATGAATGGTCACCTGCATCCAAATCGCCGTCGAACAATACTGCAACCTGTTCGCCTGTTGAGCTGTTGACCGACAATTTCACTTTAGATGATTTTACTAATGTAAAATTTATACTTGTTGATTCCACAAATGGATTTGGAAATACTTCGATTGCTAATCCTGTTTTGCGATTTGCAGAGTTTGTACCTAAATCCAGCAGGTCTTCAGGATTGCTTTCGCATGAACCGTTCCACATCAGAAGCATACCCATGAAGCTGCGGTCTCTGTCTTGATAACCTTTCAGCTTGTTGTTTCTCATGTGTTTGCTACGCCGCTTGTACTTATTTTCATCTATGTTGGCAAAATGTTCTTTGATGATTTGTTGTTTCTCACTTTGCCATTTTTCATGGTATGGCTCAGACTCATTCATAATACTCTTAACAGTATTATCATATTTGTTCAGAATTTCTTTTAGCTCGGCTCCATATTTAGCTCGAGCTTCCCAAAGCCCGCATTTATCATTACATTTACCTTGTGCATTCCTTTTGCTTTTGTTTCTGCCTTCACCATCTCGACGTCGTGCTGTACCATCAGAATTTTTCCTGCACTCTTCAAGACATTCCTTTTTCTCGGCAATTACCTTTTGCACTTCTGAACGAAGAGCATTCAACCTGTCTATATCCTCCTTGGACATGGAACTTTCTAATTTACTTCTCCATTCGGTCCACATCGGGCAAACATTGACTTTATGATATTCCTGTAGTTTGCTTCGCAATCCGTCGTCTTTCATCATTCTGCCGTGAGGCTGTGCACTTAAGTTAATCGCTGCAAGGATTATTATTACAATCCCGTTTAAGAACATCTTATTCATATTTTCACCTATAAGAAAATTATTATTGTTTTTAAATACAATCATTAGACATAATGTATTTGAAATAGGTTTAATATTTCAATAAAAAAATTAAAATTATTTTTTGATACATTTAAATGTGATGCTGAATAAATCGAGTGGTTTAAATACATTTTTATTGTTTCAGTTTACTGAAAGGAATTTCATTTATTAATATTCTTATTTTATTGCCAATGTCATGTTAGAAAAATTATGATCAATGAGAATATTTATCTCCTAAATACATTTCGTATTTCTTGAATGTTCAATATTTTAAATTTAACAACAAGAAAAATGTAAACTATTAAACTGAATAACGCAACTATGAATGTATTAATTCCGTAATCTAATGCTAAAAAAGCAAAACCGAACAAGGGTAGTGATATCAGAAATAATGGTTTAATAGTTTCCAAATGTAATCTTTTCAATGTATTATAAAAAATTATCATAATCACAATCAATACTGAAAGTTCACAAACAACAGTAGCAATTGCCGCACCGTAAAATCCGTAATGCGGTACTAAGAGAATATTGATAGCTATAACAGCAATGAAGCCTGCAAGGTTTGCAAACATCACTAATTTTTCACGTTTCCATGAAATTAAAGTGCTGAAATAGGCAGAGCTTATGTATTGGATTAATATTGTAGGTGATAAAATTTTAATCAATGTGCTTGTTTTTTCATACTTATCGCCTAAAATCCATATAATTGAATCCGAGAAAGTAAACATACTGAACGAAATAAGTACACCCGACAATAAGTTCAACATCATAAATTTCGACATAAGTGAGTTACGATCTTCGATACTCGACATTTGGGATAATTGCGGGAAAAATGCACCTTGCATGATTGTAGCAGGTATAAGAGAAAATACTATTATCTGGAAGGCAGCTCCGTATATACCCGTCTGGTAATCACCGTGATAGATTGATAAAAACTGAACTGTAATTATATTATACATTGACAGTAGAATGAATACAAATCCTACTCTCATGGATTCATAGCTCAGACTTTTAATAAAACTCTTACTATACTTAAATACCGGAAAACCATAATACCTAATATAGTATATTATCATCCATACAACATTAACAAAGAAAGAAAGGACAATAATCCAGACTGCGGTAAAGAAGTCATCTTCGCTACGAACAAAAATAATTAAACCTATCAGATTCAACACATTGACAAGTATCGAACGGACGGCTATTATATGCATTCTCTCAACAGCCTGAAATACCCAATTTAATTGAATGCTGTTACTTAAAAGCATAATGCCGTAAATATATGTTGCAATTTTTGTCTTCTCGCTAACATCTCCTAGGGCATATTCAAAAAAAGCAAACAATAGTGCATAAGTAATGATTGCAATTACTACGCGTAAAGTAACAATTGAACCTACGTAGGTGTTGATTCTATTTTTGTCTCTTGCAATTTCTCTTATGCCTACCTGATCGAAACCAAGCAGCACAAATACAAGCACAGCCTGCACCGAAGCCTTAGCAATTGTCAAAGCGCCATTATTTTCAGGTCCGATTATTTTAATCAGATAAATGGAAAATACTACCGCGAGCCCTTTGCCCGCCAGCTCGGCGACGCTCATCGAGAAAAGATTTTTAATGATTTGTTTTGATGAACTCATTTATTTATACAAATCAACCCACCATTCTAATTTCAATTCCGGAAAAATCGCATTTCTCTTCTCAGTTTCTTCGATGTATTTTAAGTCTTCCGGCAGAATATTATTGATATCCTTATATTTCTCTATAAGCTCACAAAGTCTAAGAAAATCCGAATGATGATACGTGAATCTTTGCTCTGCATAGTCTTGAGCAGATTTAGTATAAATCAAGAACTGCCAGTCGGAACTTTGCATAAGCATCAACTCCCTCAGAGCCTGTAATGCAATTCTATGCTGCACTTGATTCATCTTGACAATAGGATACTTTTCGAAGATATTGTTAAGTCTTAATTCATCATTATAAATTAGTTCCCAAGTCCAGGTATTATTCGGATTAGACCACACATCATGGTTATTGTTTACACCCCAAGAGCCTTCGGGCAGAGTAACGACCTCTTTGGGATTAATATAGTTCAGCTGCTCGGAAGCTGTCACGGAATTAACATAAGGAGAATGATGCAGTCCCTTGATAACAGCTTTTATAAACAATGGTCCTTCAAACCACCAATGTCCGAACAATTCCGTATCGAACGGAGTACATAAGGTTGCGAACCTTCCCGTCTTGTTTTTGTAATGATTGCTCGTGTTTTCGAGATGATGTATATAATGCATCGCCTGCTTGTCAATCTTATCATGAACCCAATCCGGATGGTACAAGGACTTATACATCATATCGGCTTTACTGTCGGTAACCCTCCAATATCGCAGCCACGATTCTACATGTTTCTTATGGAAGTCAAGATAGTCAGGTTCAGCAGGATAACCTACCTCCCCGCTCCAGACTTGCATTGAAATTTTGCTATGTCTTGTAAAAACCGCTGCTGTTCCATATTCTGTTCTTTCACTCGAGCTGACATTATATATCTGTAAGGGCGAATTGTCAAAATATCCGGCACCGTACGGATAATTCGGTGAATTAAGGCTTATAAATTCATTGTGTTCATCATCGGCATATATTCCAAGAGCTCCAGCCCTTGAAATCAAATCCTCATCGGTAACAAAATATTTCAATCCGTGTGCAGACAAGATTTGTTCGACACCTGTCCTTAAACGCTTACTATGAAAAGGTTGAACGGGAATATAAGTATGCCATTCATAAGAAGGTCTGTATGCACATTCCGGCAACCAACTGCCACGCGGCTCCATTCCAAAGTGTTTCTTATAATTTTCGACAGCTGCCTTGAACTGCAAATTTACACTTTTATCATATCCGAGAAGAGGAGAATAGCCGTGAGTTGCGCCACAAGTCATAATTTCTATCGCACCCTTATTTTGCAATTCTCTTAATGCTCCGATAATGGAAGAATTATACTTATTCAAAAATTCAGACTTACGAGCATTAAACCATTCTTCCCAAAATACTGTCAGCCAAATATGATGCTCGGAGTAAGAATTTGCCCTGAAGTCACTTCTATCTTTCTGAGCTGCTGAAATCATTTTATCACAATAATTAACAAATTCGCTTTTGAAATCCGGATGTTCCAGTTGCTCACACAGCACAGGTGAAATATCCAAAGTAAGTGCCGGTCTTATACCTTCTTCGAGAAGTTCGTTGAAAACATTTAAGAGAGGTATATAGCACTCAGCCACAGCTTCGTTAAGCCAATCAACCCCATGCGGAGAATGACCGTGATGAAGCACCCAAGGCAGATGAGTATGAAGTATAAGAACAAAATTACCGGAATGCATATCAAAACCTCTTAATTAATTTTTGGACTTCCGGGAGAAAATCCCGGGAAATTGTTTAGACCGTTGCTGCCGTCAATATTAATTTCACCGTAAGAATTTTCAAATCTGGCAATATTTTCATTTAAAGCTTTAAGCAACATCTTAGCATGTTGCGGAGTCATTACTATTCTTGCATGGACCTTAGCTTTAGGCACACCTGGAAGAACTCTTGTAAAATCAACTATAAACTCAGCAGGCGAATGTGATATAATCGCGAGATTGGAATAAATTCCTTCAGCTTCTTTTTCACCAAGTTCAATGTTTAACTGTTGTTGCATCGGTTTCATTTTTTCCGACATGATGATTATCCTTTCAATTAATTATAATATTTTATAGATGTTTTAATTGTAATATTAGTTTAGAATATTTCATATTCAATAAAAAAAGCTGTCCTCTGTGAATGAGAACAGCCTTTTTGATATTCGAGTTAATTTTACACTGAAATATTCTGTGCTTCAAGCTCTTCTTCAATTTCTTGCGAAACATCGGCGAGCGGGTCTTTAGATTTAGTATAACTTGCTTTGCCGAAAATATTACCAACATCAGACAGCCAAGACATCTCCTGATACTGTCTCAAACCGGTACCTGCGGGGATTAATTGACCTAAGATGATATTTTCTTTCAAGCCTGCGAGGTTGTCCACTTTAGCGGCAACTGATGCTTCAGACAAGACTCTCGTTGTTTCCTGGAATGAAGCGGCAGACAGCCAACTTTCTGTAGTAAGCGAAGCCTGCGTAATACCTAATAGAATAGGCTCTGAAATTGCAGGTTCAGCGGGTTCGAACTCAGCAATTCGCAAACTCTTCTTCTTGAGGTCATTATTAATTTCACGAACCTTCCGTTTCTGAGTAAGATAACCTTCACTGTACTTTGATTCACCTTTGTCAGTAATCACTACCATATTTTTGATAACTTGATTCTCATCGTTGAACCTTTGTCTGTCAACGTTATCATTTTCAAGGAGATTCGAGTCACCTGATTCTACGATTCTTACTTTCTGAAGCATTTGACGAACGATTACTTCTATATGTTTATCATTGATCTTCACGCCCTGCATACGATAAACTTCTTGAATCTCGTTTACAAGATATTCTTGTACAGCGTTTGCACCCTTAATTCTCAAAATGTCATGAGGATTGATTGAGCCTTCGGTCAAGCGGTCACCTGTTCTCACGAAGTCACCTTCCTGTACAAGGATATACCTGCCGACCGGAACACTGTATTCAATCTTAGTCTTACCATCCTGTGAAGTAACGACGACGATTCTCTGTCCGCGTTTCATTTTTTCAAAGCTTACGATACCGTCAATATCGGACACGATAGCCGGATTCTGTGGTGAACGTGCTTCGAAAAGTTCGGTAACTCTTGGAAGACCGCCCGTGATATCTCTTGTTCTGCCAAGGTCTCTCGGGATTTTCACCAATGAAGTACCTACACCAACTACATCGTTGTCATCAACTCTCAATTGAGCTCTTGACGGGATATTGTAAGATTTAAGTACCATACCGGTATCGTCAATTATTTCTATTGTCGGAATTTTCGCCCTGTCTTTAGAATCAATTACGATTTTAGTAATGTGACCTGTTTGCTCATCATTGACTTCACGATAAGTAACATTGTGCAAGAGGTCGCGGTAACGAATTCTACCCGCAAATTCGGTAATTATGGTAGCATTATACGGGTCCCATTCATAAATCACATCACCTTTTTTAACTTCTTTACCGTCATAAACCGAGAGAACAGCACCATAAGTAACATCGTATTTGGTTAAGGTTCTATTATTTTCAGGGTCAACAATATGTATCGTGCCACTTCGACTGACGGCGATTGTTATAGTACCTTCATCACCTTCATAGCTGATGGTTCTGATATTCTCAAAACTGATTACGCCGTCAAATTTCGCAACTACCGATGACTGTGAAGCAACAAGTGCAGCAGTACCACCGGTATGGAATGTACGAAGAGTAAGCTGTGTACCCGGTTCACCAATTGATTGAGAAGCGATAGTACCTACAGCTTCACCGATATCCACCAATTGTCCGGTAGCAAGGTTTCTGCCATAACACTTGGCACATACACCTTTACGACTTTCACAAGTCAGAACCGATCTGATAAGGACTGACTCTATAGAAGTAGATTCAATTTTAGCAGCGACATCTTCATCAATCAAGCCGCCTGCCTTAAGAATTAATTTATCGGTCAATGGATCAATAATATCTCTTAGAGCAGTTCTGCCGATGATTCTTTCTGTAAGAGGTTCTTTGACTTCTTCACCATCTTTGAGAGCAGTCATCTCGACTCCGCGAATAGTGCCGCAATCTGCTTCGGAAATAATAACATCTTGAGCTACATCATGCAATCTTCTTGTCAAGTAACCGGCATCAGCTGTTTTCAATGC
>JBAYPL010000147.1:0-6902 GCA_041677745.1 Kapaibacterium sp. (SeqCode) | reverse complement strand
GTAATTAAACTAAGCAACAAACACATCAATTTATGCTCAGAAATAATTGATGCCGGTAAAAAATACGGTCATAACAATCATATCATTGATGGCAGTGTAAAGTTAAAAGCGAAATTAGAAGACATAATGGGAATAAAATCTGATATGCTGCCGATTGATTTCTTCAGGTTAATAGTCAATGATTATTACCACATTCATGATTGAAACTCTACTAAATGAAAAAGTCGAAACACCATATACGGGTTTCGACTTTTGACAATATGTCATGTAATAATTTTTAGGTTAAAAAATCAATCTCACTCTTGGTACTTGCTTTTTCAATGCTTCCTTCGAGGCATCTGAAATAGGATTACCTTTCAACATTATAACTCGCATTTGCTTGAGGGATTCAAATCCGCTTGGCAGAGAAGTAATTTTGTTGTCGGAAAGAGAAAGATTCCTCAAGTCACTTAATGAAGTTATTTCCTTCGGGATATTTGAAATTTCGTTTTGATTAAGATTGAGAGTTTGTAGTTTTGTTAACTTTCCTATTGAGGCATTCAGAGAAGTAATTTTATTGCCTGACAAATCAAGCTGTTTGATACCTTCAATTTTTGTTAAACCCTCCGGTAATTCACTTAATTGATTATTTTTGACTGACAGATTTCTCAAATTAGTCAATTTGTCAATATTTGCCGGCAAAGTTGTCAAGTGATTGTCGTCTAAGTTCAATTCGATAACAGATTTAAAATCTGTTAGATTTGAAGGAAATTGCTTCATTTCAGTCTTGTTCATATTTATCGTTCTTAGTTGTGTTAACTTTGAAAATGAGTTAGGCAACTTCGAGACACGAGTTTCACTAACATCAATTTGCATGATTGAAGTAGCCTCACCCAACTCCTCGTTTAAAGAATCCAGAGGATTTGATTTCAAATTCAAGAACTTTAATTTTTCAAGTTTGCCGATTTCTTTAGGTAAGCTCTTAATCTCATTAGCTTCCAGATTTAAATTGTTCAGCTCGGATAGGTTAGAAATCTTGCTGTTGATTGAACTTATTGAATTATTATCAATGAACAAATTACTTAAAGTTTTTACTGAAAATATAACATCAGGAAGGGCAGTAAGTTTGTTTTTAGTTAGATAAATATCTCTCAGATTTTCAATCTTGTCCAAAACAGGAGAGAATGAACTTATTTGATTTTCTGACAGGACCAGCTTTTTGAGTTTAGTGAGTTTAGAGAAATCACCGTTAATATTAGTCAGAAAATTTCCTGCTATTTCCAATGTTTCAAGATTTTTTAACTTATAAATCACATCAGGAATACTCGAGAATTTATTGTCATTGATTTTCAGTTCTTTGAGCTTTTCCAATGAAGCTAATTCTTGTGGCAAATCAGTGAGACTATTGTTACTTACGTCAAGTCTTTCAAGATCAATTAATTCACGGATTCTTGGGTTAAGATTAGTTAGCGAGTCACCTCTAAGAATAAGATTTTTAACACCTGTCGGGTTAGCTAATGCATTATCTAAAGATGATAAGCCACCTTTCTCCTTTCTCAGGGATTGAAGTCTTTGCATTTTTTGTTGACGAAATTTATCCATATTTGCTTTTCTTTCAAGTGGTGTCTTGCCTTTGTTTGAGGATTCTTGGGAAAGCAGGTAGGAATTCATCAGTAATAGACAAAAACTCATGCTCAAAACAAACTTTATCATAATTAAGATTCCTGTTTTAATTGTTGTATCAAATAAAAGACGTATATATTCAAAATTAGTTAATCTCTTCGGTATGCAAATTGAGTTTAGCAGATTTTTGAACCGGAATGCAAATACCAACCATGTGCTTATCAATATGTTTTCTGATGTAATCAGCGATTTCATCTCTTAATTGTGGATTTGATTTAATTTTACCACGTAAGAGTTTATAGTTCAACTCATCGAAATACTCATTTCGAATCAATAATGAATCCAAAGATAATTTACGACATTCCTCGCTGCAGAAACCGAAATATTTTTCATAAGCATCTTTTGTTGTAATAATTTGGTCATTACAAATACCATAGCGGCAATTGAAGTATTCTTCGGCTGGTGTACCGTGATAATGGCATTTTGAGATTACTGTATGTGTTGATTCATCGCCAACTTTTGTACTTATGCGTTTATCGAAAGTATATAAATTACCAATCCAATTTTTATCGTTAAATTTATTAACATATTTAACTACGCCTCCATCCAGCTGATACACTCCATTAATTCCTTCTCTTTCGAGAAGAGCACCGGCTTTCTCACAACGAATTCCGCCTGTACAATACATAATGATTTTCTTGTTATCAAACTTCCTTTTATACTCATCGAGTACTTTTTTCAACTCTCTGAAATATAACGTACCAGCAGGAACGGCACCCTTGAAGTGGCCAAGCTTATATTCATAATCGTTTCTCATATCGAGCAAAACATATTCATCAGACTTTGTCTCAATTACTTCTTTGAAATCATCAACCGATATCTTATGTGTGGACTGTTTAATCTCGTTAGAATTAAACACTTCACCGAGAGCGACAATCTCTTTACGATATCTGACAATCATTTTTGGAAATTGATGTTCATCAACAATATTTGCCTTATCTTCAATATCGGGTATGTTTCTGAATTCGGGTATTGAGTCCAAGAATAAACGGTAAGCTCTGATTTGTCCTCTGTTACCGGTCAGGGTTGCGTTTATACCTTCTTCGCCAATGAAAATTCGTCCGCGGATACCGATGTCTTCGCAGAATTCCTTGTGCTCGGTGACAAGTCTGTGCGGCTCCTTAATATCAACAAATTTATAAAATGTAAGTAGTGTATATATTGGCTTCTTCTTCTGCATAATCAACAATTTAAATTACTTAACAATCTTCCATTCCGTCTTCGGTCAATTTACCAACTATATATTGTGTGCCGGTTTCATAGCCGCACCCGATAGCCAAAGTCTGCTGATACACTAGAAACTCATGTTTGATAATATCGAAACCGTTAATTAACAGGACAACAGTCAAAGCAACAAGTACGAGGCTCTGAATGTCTTGTGCATCGTCAGGATAATTCTTCAATGAGTTAGAGATAGTTTTGTATGCTTTGATTTCTGAGGTTTTGCCTGTAGCATCCCATAAGTCTTTTTTAAACCAATCTTTGGGTTTAGATTGCGGTAAAAATTTTGAGCCTTTGACAGTAATTTGAATTTCACCTCCGATACCTGTTGCGGAATCTTCTTTATTTGACACATCGCCTAATCCGAACCATACAGATTTTACGGATATAGGTAAAGGGTCACTTGTAATAGTCTGTACGAGCCAATTTTCAAATTCTATCAAAGTTCTGTCAAAGTCAAGTCCTTTCAGTGCCGCAATAGCATAAGCCGGAATTATCTTATCTACTGCCTCAAAAATCATCTTTTTCCCGGTTTCTATGTCGGGTTTGTTAGTGATTAATTCGTTTATGAACTCATCAATTTGTTTACTTCTTTCCATCGTTGTCTTTTACTTTACTTTTAAAATCAATTGAAACTGAGTTTATACAATATCTTAATCCGGTCGGATTTGGTCCATCATCGAATACATGTCCCAAATGACCACCGCAGCCGGCACAGACAACCTCCGTCCTAATCATCCCGTGACTTGTGTCGGGAATTTCTATAATTGTCGTTGAATCTTTAATGTCGAAAAAACTAGGCCAGCCACAACTGCTCTCAAACTTATTGTCACTTAGGAACAATTCTTTTCCGCAGCCTTTACATAAATAGACTCCTTCTTTGAAATGAAGATTATATTCCCCTGTGTGGGGACGCTCCGTACCTTTTTGTCTCAGGACATTATATTCCTCAGGACTTAATATGGTTCGCCATTCTTCATCAGTTCTTTCTATTTCAAAGCTCATGTTCTCTGTACTTTTTTTCTGTTTTGTCTGTTTATGATTTTCTGCGTTACAATAGCTTGCAAATATACTAAAAATGATAATAATAACCATGAATCTTGATTTCATTATCAGAATCTCTGTTTGATTAACAAAATTTGACATATATAGACGCTTCAACCAAGAAAAAGTTAACAAGATTGTTGAGTAATTATAAGTCACACAGATATTTATAGCTTGTATTACTATGAAATCTGTTTCCGGATATAAAGTCAAGAACTTCAAAAATGAACTATATGTCAAAGTTTATGTCTGTTTAACATTTAAGAATTCTTGTTGTTCCAACGATAAAACTATTTTCCGAAATTAAGGGAATCATATTTAAGAATTGTCATAAGCTTTTTTAATCCAACTCATTACTTCATTATCAATATCATTGATATCGGCAATCTTTATTTTGTGAGTACACATTGAATTAGGCTTTTCGAGTTCTAATTTTCCTTCTACACCTTGACCTTTAAGATTTAAGCCGATTTCATATCGTGTTTTAGTAGCAGGATTCAGGATAGCAAATTGCTTATTTCTACGCAAACTGACATACGAACTTTTTGGTGCAATTTCAATGTCATCACCGAATTTGAGAATTTCCGAAAGTAACTTTTCATAAATAGGCAGGAAAAGTTCTTTTCCTTTATACTGTTTAGATATCAGGTCTTCAGGGTGATTCGCTGCATCTGTTACAGATTCTTTGGATTTGTGTGCAATAAGATTTGCATATCCGTGGGTTAATCCATGTGTCCCTTTGAGATACTTGATAATTTCACCATGTTTGGTGAAGTTGTGAGATTTCACATCCTCTATCCAATCTTCCAATGACTTACCTGTATTCTTCTTCAGATTTTCAATCATTGTCAATAAACCTTTATCCATGCGACATTCTCCTGTTATTATTTAAAATAATTAAATTTCAATGAAATCATCTATTTCTAAAACAATACAAACCTGATTTCTTCATTTAATCAAGACGCAAAATTAATAAATAAAACGAATTAATTCAATAGAAATAATTGTTTTACTTAAGACTCATATACTTGCTATTGATTAGGATGTTTAAACAAGGTCAACAAGCGGTATCAGCTAAGTCATAGAATTATCAATGCCTTGAAGTTAAGAGTTGATTGTTTGTCTAATGTGACATTAAGTTTATATAATAATTTTGAAATAAGATTGATTTAGAATCATGAAATAAATCAATTTTTTAGTTACAACAAAATGAAAAATTTATTACATTTGCAATCAATATTTATATCAACTAATTTCTTATATTTTTAATTATGGAAGATTGGTTCGAAAAGTTCAGAAATAATATCATTGGAATTGACAACACAATTGATACACCATACGGGGTCGGAAAGAAAATCTTGTATGCAGATTGGACGGCAAGCGGAAGATGTTATAAACCGATTGAAGATATTTTTGCAAATTCATTAATGCCTTATGTTGCAAACACACATACTGATACAAACAGTACAGGTGGCGGAATGACTTATGCTTATCATAAAGCTAAAGATATAATTAAAAAGCACGTCAATGCAGACAAAGATGATGTTTTGATTTCCGCAGGTTCCGGAATGACCGGAGTAGTCAATAAGTTACAGAGGATTATGGGTTTAAGAGTACACGAAAAGTACAGAAACAACATTGAACTCAATGAGAATGACAGACCCGTTGTATTTATTACACACATGGAACATCACTCCAATCAGACAAGTTGGCTCGAATCAATAGCCGACGTCATGATAATAGAGCCTGATAATCAAGGTCTTGTTAATATTGAACATTTCAAAGAACTTCTCCATCATTATCGGAATAGGAATCTCAAAATCGCTGCGGTAACTTCTTGCTCGAATGTAACCGGAATCATGACACCATATCATGAAATTGCGAGACTTATCCATGCATACGGCGGATATTGTTTTGTTGATTTTGCATGCTCTGCACCCTATATTGAAATAAATATGCATCCTTCTGCTCCGGACGAACACCTCGATGCAATCTATTTCTCGCCACATAAATTTCTCGGAGGTCCGGGTACTTCAGGAATACTGATTTTCAATAAAGGTTTGTATAACAACAGAGTTCCAGATAATCCGGGAGGTGGCACAGTGGAATGGACTAACCCTTGGAAACAACATAAATATGTTGATGATATCGAAATGCGTGAAGATGGTGGCACTCCACCATTCCTACAGACAATGAAAACAGCTCTTTCAATTAAACTTAAAGAGCAAATGGGTGCCTCAAATATTATTCATAGGGAAAAAGAACAATTGTCTATCATGCTGAAAAAATTATCGAGTATTAACAATTTACAAATATTGGCTTCGGATATCAAGGACAGGCTGAGCATAATCTCTTTTTATATTCATGATTTACACTATAATTTGGGAGTAAAGATACTTAATGACCGATTCGGCATACAGACGCGAGGAGGCTGTTCCTGTGCAGGAACCTACGGTCATTATCTTCTGAATGTTGATATTAACCAATCGAGTAAAATTACTTGTAAAATTAATGATGGTGATTATTCGGAAAAGCCGGGATGGATAAGAGCTTCAATCCATCCAACCATGAGAAATGATGAAATTCATTACTTGTGCGATGCTATCAGTTTATTAGCCGACAACCATGTAGAATGGGCTGCTGATTATGATTTCGATAAAGTTAAAGGAAGAATTGTCCATAAAAAAAATGAAAACAACTTTATGATTGATTATGTTGATAATCTTTTTCAATCGAAATTGTACTAATGATTTTTCGATTATAATGTAAAAAAGTTGAAGCAATATTTTAATTACTTTTAAAGTAAATTTTTTCTCTAATTAAACTTTTTTGATTTGTCTTAGTAGGAGTTCGATGTTGTTGTTGATAAAGTAAAATCTTATGATATACGTTATCATAATTTTCTTAATCCGGAAAAGTTGATGATTGTCACATTAAAATTAAATAAAAATAACAGCTTGACAGCAAGCGACAGC
>JBAYPL010000146.1:0-6956 GCA_041677745.1 Kapaibacterium sp. (SeqCode) | reverse complement strand
GGATTAATAGCAGCATCAGTCTGCACATAATGCTCAATATTTGCACCACCTCTATTGCCGATACGTCCGCGACCTATGGCACTGACTATTCCACTTGTAACAGTGTGTTCCAGTCCCATCGGGTTGCCCACAGCCAGTACCATTTCACCAACCTTCAGCATCTCAATATCTCCTAAATGAGCTACCGGTAGGTTGTTAGCTTCAATTTTTATCAAGGCAAGATCTGTGTAAGGGTCACGACCGACTAATCTTGCTATATACTCTTTTTTGTCAATGGTTTGTACTTTTATCCCTCTGTCGGTAGCATTTTCTACGACGTGATTGTTAGTTACTATATATCCGTTTTCGGATACAATTACACCGGAGCCGCTGCCTCTCGAACGAAAGGGGCTGTCGTTTTCACCATCGGGTGTGCCGAAAAATCTGAAAAATTCGTGGAAATCATCATTGGGCATATTGCCGCCTTTAACTTCAGTTTCCACATTTATATATACTACCGTCGGTAATACTGCCTCACTTGCAGCTGACATTGCATTATTGATGATT
Source organism: Kapaibacterium sp. (SeqCode) (assembly GCA_041677745.1). Lineage (GTDB taxonomy): Bacteria > Bacteroidota > Ignavibacteria > Kapaibacteriales > UBA2268 > JANJTB01. Next base: position 6,410 of record JBAYPL010000146.1, on the reverse strand, counting down.
TTCATGGCATTGTCCATCTCAACGGGAGCCTGATTAGCACCAATTTTGGTGTTTTCGCTGGCAAACAATGGGCTAAGTAAATCGGTATTAAGCGAAGATACTAAAAATACTCCCATGAATATACCGATTCCTACTAATAATATTGAGACTATTACAGTCTTTTTCATTTTATACTACTCCTTAATTAATTTATTCATTAAATTATAAAACGAAAAATTTACCTTTTTCTTGTTATATATCTTTCCAGTATTATAGTTCGATTTTTTTAAAGAAAAGTTACAAATTTATTTGTTATTATTGTTTTAATTTATTACTTTTGAATAAGATTAAAAAGTCTGATTTAAAGATGCAATTATGAAAAAATTATATAAGATTTCAAAGTGGATACACAAATGGCTGAGTTTATTACTCAGTGTTTTCTTGATATGGATGGCATTTTCCGGAATCCTGCTTAATCATCCCGAATTAATATCGGGTATATCGGTACCTCAATGGATGTTCCCGAAAGAATATGACTTAGTAAATTGGAACAGAAGTGCTATAATACAAGCCGAATTCTCGAAAAAACATCCGGGCTTGGCATTCTATGGCGGTCATGAGGGTGTTATTATGACTACTGATGGTGCATATTCATTCATGGATTTAAATAGTAACGGCTACCCTTCATCAGCTTATCTCAAAAAGACTAAATCAATTTCTCTATATGAAAATAATGATGAGTCAGTTTTGTTCGCCGGTAATTTTGATGGACTATACAGGACAGTTTTCGGTGAAGGTTCGTGGGAGAAAATTTCCTTACCGTCTTCATTCACAAAGGTGATGAAACTGTTAAGAACCGATGACTCGCTTATAGTTGCCACTGATTCAGAAATCTTTATCTCCCAAATATCTAATCAAGAAATGAACTTTAATAAGGTTCCACTTGATAGAATTGAAGATGAACCTAAGATGACTCTGATTGAGTTGTTTTTTCAACTTCATTCAGGTGAACTCTGGGGATTGCCCGGTAAGATACTCTTCGATATTGCCGGATTGATATTAGTCTTTCTATGTATAAGCGGATTATACATTTGGATTTCTCCAAAATACAGAAAAATCATGTCACGACTAAACTTAAAACGTGGCAGAATAAGAACGGGATGGTTTTTCAGGTATCATTTGAAACTCGGTATTTGGAGCTTTGGAATACTATTGATATTTGCCATTACCGGATTGTATATGCGTCCTCCTATGATAGCCCAATTATTAGGTGGAGAGGTGTCGGTTAAATTCGTGCCTGCACCAAAACCATCAAATCCATGGAAACATAGAATTAGGAATATTGCTTATGACAAGTCAACAAACAGAGTTATAATTGATACAAAAGACGGTTATTGGGTTTCTGATGGTGGATTGTACGGTAAATTTACAAAACAGTTACCGCCTGTACCTATCTTTGCAATGGGTGCTACAGTCTTGGATAGTGACTATGAAGGCAACTTACTGCTTGGTTCGTTTGCCGGATTGTTCCGAGTTAATAATTCGGGGCTTATGGCAGAAAATATGCTTGAGAGCGATGCACCGATAGTTTCTTCAGTAAGACCGGGCGCGAACTTAATAACGGGTTATTTTAAGGAGCCAAGCGGTTACGAATATGTAACAACACACTTTAAAGGTTTAATTAATGTACATCAGCCAAATGAACATTCAGGTAAATATCAAATGCCTGAATTCATGAAAAAGAATTATTCGATGCCTCTATGGAACTATCTCTTTGAGATTCACAACGGCAGAATATTCCAAGCTCTGATAGGCGATTTTTATATTTTATTGATTCCGCTCAGTGCTTTGGCTTTTACGCTTGTGATTGTTACGGGTGTTTTTGATTGGGTTTACAAAAAATATCTTAAATCAAGGTTTTAAGCATAAATTTTAAACTTGCTCTCCCGAATACGCAAAAAAGGGTAGAGGGAGGGCATGTTGTTTTCAAAGGATAGGTGCAAAATATCCTTACCAAATATAATCATACACCAAGATAAAAAAAGGCTACTCAAAATTATGAGAAGCCTTTTTTCGTCTTTGCTCCCAAGCAGGGACTTGAACCCCGGACCCTCTGATTAACAGTCAGATGCTCTAACCAGCTGAGCTACTTGGGAATATTTAAGAATTCAAAAGTAAGGACTTTTTCTGATATAACCAAATAATTTTTTTACTTTTGTACATATTTTTTTTGAAATATTTAACAAATTTATGATTGTAACAAATGATGCAATAGTACTGTCATCAAGAAAATTCAGTGATACAAGTAAGATAATAACTGTATTTACAAAGGATTACGGGAAGGTCTCCCTGATTGCAAAAGGTGCAAGGACAATGAAAAGTAAATTTGGAAGTTCAATTGAACCATTATCCTCCCTGACGGCAACATTTTATCTCAAACCAAATACAGATTTGTATCTATTATCAAAATCCGAAATCCTAAACAAGTGGATAAGGATATATAACAGCTCTGAACATATTGCAATGGGCTTTGCTCTAGTCGAGACAGTCAGTATTACCCAAGAGGTAAAGCACCCGAATTCCGAATTATACAGCATGCTTAGTGACTGTCTTTCTTATCTGAATGAGCTGCCGAACAATCCGGGCAACTGCTTGATTTGGTTTTTTTACAAATATGTCGAGTTCTTGGGCTTCGACTTGAATTTAACGAAAGAGTTTTCAGATGACTATATATATACTATCCTCATTGATACGGGCTCAGTGATAAGCAACACTCAAATAAGACATAGACTTCTGTTTAAAATGAAAGGTGAGTTGCTGACAAAATTGAAACAAGTATCCGAAAATGAACTCCATGCTATAGATGATATAGCAATAAATAAAATCGAATTCAGTACTCTATACAATTTTTTTGGCACGTATTTCTCTTATCATCTGGATATGAACTTTGTATTAAAATCCGGTAGTATTTTGTAAATGGAAATTGACTCGTGTTGTTATACAGTAATAATAACATTTCTAAACAGCTTTTTTACAGCATCAGAATTTGCCCTAAGCAAATTTAAGGCTTATTGTGACGAGAATCAAATCAGCTCTAAGGGCTTTGTTTACAAAACTGCCATGCAGATTTCTCAAAATTTCAGGAAGTATTATTACACTTTCTTTTTAATCAATTATATCATACCTCTCGTAACCGGAATGTTAATAATAATTTGTATATCCACACAATCTGATGAATTGCTTATATTCAATTCGAAAATTGAGTCATACATATTATTTGTATTACTAACTGCTATACTGTATATACCTTTGGCTTTGACCTTAATAGGCATGTTACCGAGGTTCATTAGCGGGAAAATGTTGTTAAAAACCGCAGCAATCTCTTCAATTCCCGTTATAATTGTACACACTTTAACATATCCTTTGAGAATTATAATGAAATTATTTGAGTCGCTTCTTCAAAAATTCTTGGACAGTAAACCCGAATCAGCAGATTATAATTCAGAGGAAGAATTGAGACAGTTGATAGAAGAAAGTGCAGGTGCCGGAAATATTGAAGAAGACGAGAGTAAGCTGATAGAGAATATTTTCGAATTCAAAGAGACAACAGTCAAGCAAGTGATGACACCTCGAAAGAATATAGTTGCTGTCAGTGATGATTGGAGTGAGAATGAAATTCTTGAAACAGTAGCTCTTGAAGGATACTCAAGATACCCCGTTTTTATGAATAATATTGACAGTATTCGAGGGATACTGCATTCCAAGGATTTGGTAGCTCTTATGATGAATAAAAAGCTCATAGTAATGAATGATATTATCCGACCTGTCATTTTTGTAAATGAAGATAAGTATATTGATGAGCTTCTCAGAGAATTTCAAAAGACCAAAATTCAAATGGCTGTTGTACTGGATAATTTCGGCGGTACTTCAGGAATTATTACTATGGAAGACATCTTAGAGGAAATCGTTGGCGAGATTCATGATGAACACGATGAGGTTAATAAAATCATTGAAAATATTGGAGAATATGAATATATCGCAGATGCTTCAGCCTCTGTAAGAGATTTAAATCAAATTCTGCCTATGGAATTACCGGAGAGTGACGAGTATGAATCACTCGGTGGATTAATAATTACGGAAACAGAGAACATTCCTGAAAATAATGATATTATTGAGATGAAACCATACAGGTTTGTTATTCTTAGTAGAACAAGGACGAAGATTGAAAAAGTAAAGATTATCTATGAGCCGGTCTCTTCAGAGGAATAAATATTCTTCGGCGGCAGAGTTTGCAAAATTGGCAATAGAAAGTCAACAGAATCTTTTAAGTCCTTCAATGACTTGTTGTTTACAATATTAAAATCGGCATGAGAAATTTTCAGTTCCTGTGATAGCTGTTGTCCCATTCTTGCCATTACATCTTCTTTACATAGATTATTTCTTTGTATTGTTCTATTTATTCTTATTTCATCTTCTGCACTTACGCAAATGACATAATCAAAACCATTGTCCAATCCTGCTTCGTAAATTAGTGCACTCTCTACGAATATTAATTGATGCCCCTTTAGAATTAAGTCCTCGATTGCAGTAACCATTAAGTCAATCACAGGCGGGTGTACTATTGAGTTTAATTTATCCAAACGCTGCTGTCTGTATTTATCATCTTTGAATACAATTTCGGATAATAATTTTGAATTTAATTTGCCTGATGTGTCATAAACTTCTTGTCCAAACTCATCTATCAATGATAATTTGACCTTTGTATCTCCTACCATGATAGATTTTGCCAACTCATCGGTAGATATCACAGGAAAACCCTTCTCCGATAGAATCTTTCCAATCTCACTTTTGCCTGAGCCTATACCTCCGGTTATTGCTATTACAAGAACATTTTTGTCGGGATTAGCTATGAATGTTTGATTATCTTTCATGATTAATGAAGTTTCTTCCTAATTCATAAATTCGTTCTAATCTATCATCTTTGATTTGAGATTTATCAAACAGGATATTATCTGCAGCTTCTTTTGCAAATAAAAAGCTGATTGATTCAATATGCTCTGAAACCTTTTTCGCCAGTTGAATTGATTCCTGCTCGTAAGAAGAAATTAGTATCATTTTTCCATGTATTTTATTTTCTGACGGAAATGTCACAGAACCTGAATCCAAAGTATATATAGGTTGGAACAAAGGTTCCATACGGTCTAACAGATTTTTCAAGTAATTTGTGGAATCACTTGAATCAATGTGTGAAGCAAATACCCAAGATTCACAATTTCTAAAATCAGGATACAGTTTGTTCATATCATCGTCACATCTGCATTTATCGCTGTATTCAAATGATGATTGGTTGGTGCAACTGAAACAGGGTTTTATGTCTAAGTCTGATACCGGAATAATTTTTACTTTGCCTCCAACTGAGGATATACCTTCTATGAATTTATCGAGTACGATTCTTGTTTGTGAGTCAGTCTCTTGTTTAATGCAATCAATAATTAGAACTTTCATAATTTGTTTATTTATTAATTTATACAAACTAAAAACAAATTTTCACTTAATTTATTGTATTTAACAGATGAATACAAAAAAAACAGAGCCACCATTGTATGGCAGCTCTGTTTGAGGAAAATCACATTGTAAATTCTAATTTACTTTGATAGAATAAGCTTCAGACTTTCCGATTTACCATTACCTGTGAATATTATATTATATTCGCCGGAAGCCAATCCAACAGCCGAGATTTGGAAGATATGTTTACCGGCTGTCAATAAACCTGTATCTTTTGTATAAACTTCTTTGCCCATGGAGTTATACATTTTAATAATACCGTCGGTAGATTCCCTGACATACAATTCAACTTCGCATTTATCAACAAAAGGATTTGGTGATACTGTCATGAGTAATGAATTCTTAACAGCTTCGATTTTTCCTTTTGCATAAATAATCATATTATCATTGTAGCTCAAAGAAGTCATTTTTCCATTATCAATCATGTCATTCAAGATTGTACAGTTGACGTCACTGAATGAAGCACTGACTTTGTCGTAAGCCATAAACCTCAATGTCCTGTCATTTGCTTTATCTGATATATAATCATCATCATTCCAGACAGTCAGCACAGCAAGATTTCCAATCAGTCTTGCACTACCGGTAATCATTCCATTACCATTGAAAACAGCAAGTTCGAATTTATTGTCAGGATTCTCTATTTCGAGAATAATAGTCATATTCGAACCGGTATTACTGATGGAATTTTTCAAAACCTCAGCTTCGGTAGGCGTGAAGAAGGAATTTCTAAAGGATGCTTTCAGTTGTTCATTAGCAGGATAGACAAGCGAGTCAGTCTTATTCAGAAAAACTTGGTAGCCTTGACCGGGTAGAAGATTACCGATACCATTAATATTAAATTGTGGTATATAAGCTTGTCCTAAGTT